>NC_017262.1:1790000-2021773 GCF_000175255.2 Zymomonas mobilis subsp. mobilis ATCC 10988
GTTGCTTAAGCAACGGAAGAGTAGGTCGTCGCCAGGCTTTGTCACTTGTGCTTGAATTTCCATTCCAATTTTAACTAGCTACTTGCTCGTTTTCTTGCCCAGTGTCGCGGGGTGGAGCAGCCCGGTAGCTCGTCAGGCTCATAACCTGAAGGTCGCAGGTTCAAATCCTGCCCCCGCAACCAACACCGTTAGCATCCAGCTAACGGCTTTTTTTTGCCTAATTGATGGCAGCCTTTCCCGAACAGTCTCCCCAGATACACCGTATCTGTCTTCCTATCTCTAGCTGAAACTATCCTTCTCCAGCTAGATAGCCTCTCTCAACACTCTATTCTCTTGATTGCAAGAAACCCCATATAGCAAAACGGCGCATCATGCAGTTTTGTATGTATCTTCGGCTTAAAGAGTAACGGAGGCGCGCGATGGTTGGCTCAGGCTGGTTGGAAACCGGCTGCAAGCATGCTGGGACGGACGGTAATCTTCTCCATAAGCGCATCAAGGATCCCAGATAATTCCTGCCGCGTATCAGGATAATTTAGCGCTTCGCCTATCACCCCATTTTCTATTTGAAGATTCCTGCTGCATTCCTATTAACCTGTTGATGAGGTGACCACCAAAAGGACATGGATTCCTCGATAAGTCAGGGGGGTAGGAAAAGGACGCGGAGCCACATCAGAAAAGATGCGCAAAAACGCATTTCCTGCATCGTTACTTCATTCCATAACCGCTCTGTTTATGATGTCTGTCTGTAAAGACAGTGATCCGATCACACAAATTTTCTCAATTTTTGGGGAAGGGCTATGTATGTTGAACAGCTCCCTCAATTAACCAACCCAAGAGTCAAAACCTCCACCCTAAACCGACATCAATTCACAATAGTCACCGCTTAGATAGATGATCGCGAATATCAAAACTGATATAATCATCCGAACTAATATCCAGATGCAGACGAAGCTCTAAAAATTCTGTCCCTATATCGCGATCATGCTCACAATTAAGCCTTTAAATACTGTTTAAAAAAGTCGGTAAGTTTATCAAAAGGGATTAAATCCACACGGTCATAAAGATCGACATGGCCAGCCCCTGCCACCCAAAATAATTCTTTTGGCTCTGCGGCTCGCTGATAAGCCTCTTCGCTAAATTCTTTTGAATGAGCTTTGTCACCGCTGATAAAAAGCAGCGGCTGTGGTGAGATTATTTCTATATCATTTAATGGATAGAAATTCATAAATTTAACGTTGCTTGTCAGCGTAGGATGGGTCGTTAAATCAGCCGCGATTTTTGAAGGTGTATATTGACCTCTTGGGGTTCTATAAAAGTCATAAAATTCGCGCTGAATAGCGGGACTATTACGGGTCAATTGGTTGTCGGTTCCCCCCGTATATTCTCTTTTTCCGCCTTCTGCTTCATTCCAGCGTTGCAGGGCGGCTTTGTTGATAATTTCTTTGCGTTGTTCTTCTGAAATAGAATGGCGAAGCCCATTTCTTGCGACACCGCCCATGTCATACATGCTTATTGTGGCGATGGCTTTCAGGCGAGGATCTATCTTTGCCGCACTGATAACAAAGCTTCCACTTCCGCAAATACCGATAGCGCCGATTGCGTTTCTATTAACAAAAGATTGGATCCCCAAATAATCGACTGCAGCGCTAAAGGCTTCTGCATAAAGCTCTGGTTCCACTGCATTTCGGGGCTGACCTTCGCTTTCACCCCAAAAAGGCAAATCAAAAGACAACGTCACGAAACCTTGCTCTGCCATTTTTGTGGCATAGAGATTGGCACTCTGCTCTTTTGTCGCACCCATCGGATGCCCAACAATAATAGCCGAATGATGTTTATTGAGATCAATCTGGCTAGGGGTAAATAAATTAGCAGCTATTTTCGTTTTATATTGCGTTAAAAAGACAACTTTTCTTATGTTGATCTTACGACTTTTATAGAAATTATCTGCACCATTTGACATATCTTGCGCCTTGGCTGATGAAATATCGAGAAATGAAGTAAGCCCTATCGCCATAAGGCTCCCTCCTGAAATTTTCAAAAGGTCACGCCGTTCCATCGGCAATAAGGAAGAAAGCGATTCCGTCTTTGGATATTTTTCGGTGGGATTTGGCATTGAAAATTCCTTTGCCCTGATCACAAGACTACAGGCATTTGCTTTATGGTTTTGAAGAAATAATTATGCCGTCTGCCCTCCATCGACGACAAAGACCGATCCCGTTGTGAAGGCGGCTAACTCCGAACAAAGCCACAAGACAGTGCCCGCTATTTCTTTTGGATAACCGGCGCGCCCGACAGGTTCTTGAGCAATAGCGGCCTCTCGGCCTGCTTCCGTGCCGCCTGTAAAGCGTTGCATCATAGGGGTTTCAATAATTCCGGGGGCAACAACATTTATTCTTAAATGCTGCTTGGCATAGTCCAATGCTGCAGCTTTACTCAGACCGATAAGACCAAATTTCGAAGCACAATAAGCCCCATTTCCGGGAAATCCTTTTACGCCTGCACCTGATGCCGTATTAACGATAGATCCGCTACCCGACTTCAACATCGCGGGTATTTCATGTTTCATGCTAAAAAAGACACCATTCAGGTTAGTCGAAATGATGCGATCCCATTCTTCTGATGGGATATCAGCGGCGGGGATAGCTTTATGCTCGATGCCTGCATTATTGAAAGCAAAGTCCAATTTTCCGAAAGTTTCTACCGTTTTTTCGATAGCCGCTTTTATTGAATCTTCTTGAGAAACATCGGCTTGGATAGCGATAGCTTGCCCGCCCATTTCAGTAACCAGCCGAAGCGTTTCTTGTATGTTATTTTCGGAACGCCCAATAATGGCAACATAGGCTTTTGCCTTGGCAAAGGCTAAGGCCGTTTCTCGTCCGATCCCTGTCCCAGCCCCAGTCACAAGAGCCACTTTGCCTGAATAATCGAAACTGACAGACATCTTATTGCCTCTCCGATAAAACATCTTATTTCCTTTCCAATAAAATTTATGGTTTCACTAATGCGGCTGTGTCTTTTCTTCCGATCCCAGCAGTCAAAAAGGCGAAAAGAGAGGCAATCACCAAGATAAAAGCACTGGTAATGAAAGTGGCGTGATAGCCTTTTGTATCGAAAATAACCCCGCCACAGGTCGCGCCAAGCGTGATAGCCAATTGGATGACTGCCACCATTAGGCCGCCTCCGACTTCTGCTTTTTGGGGTAAAGTTTGAGCGAGCCATGTCCACCACCCAACAGGGGCGGAGGTCGCAAAAAATCCCCATAACATCAGAATAGCCGCTGCGAAAAAGGCCGATTTTCCAAACAGAATAAGCAGGATAGCCAAAACCGACATAAAGAGAGGCGTGCCAATCAGGATCGGATAAGTCCCCCGCTTTAAAAGGGTGCCGATCAGTATCGTGCCAATAAAACCGGCCAGTCCTATCATCAGCAGAATAAGCGACAGGGTCGAAATATCTGTATGCGTTATGGTTTCAAGAAATGGCCGGACATAGGTGAATAAGGTAAATTGCCCCATAAAGAACAAGCTGACGGCCATCATGCCTGTCGCCACGACAGGATATTTCAAAATAGAAAGAACGGTTCCGCGTTCGGCTTTATTTTCATCGGGCAAAGAGGGCAGGCTAAAAATTAGCCAGATAAAGACAGCCAAGGCGATGGGGATAATACAGAAAAAGGCACCTCTCCAACCGATCAAACCGCCTAAAAAACTGCCCGCAGGAGCTGCAACAACGGTTGCTAAAGCATTGCCACCGTTAAAAATCGCCAAGGCACGCGGCACATGATGTTTCTCGACAAGTCTCATGGCAATAGCTACCGACATCGACCAAAAGCCACCGATGACAACACCGATCAAGGCTCTCCCGACCATAAAAATAAGATAATTCGGCGCAAAAGAGACCACCAAACCAGAGAAAATCATCATGGCAGTCAGGCCGAGTAAAAGACTTTTACGCTTGAAGCCTTTCGTAAAAGAAGGCATCAAAAGACTTGTGAGAACAGCAAAAACACCTGAAATAGAAATAGCTTGCCCTGCCTGACCTTCACTGATCTGAAGCGCCTTAGCGACCGGTGTCAAAAGACTAACGGGCATAAACTCAGATGAAACCAGTGCAAATGCCCCAAGGGACATAGCCAAAACAGCACTCCATGATGAAACACCCTTTTTATTATTCAGGATATTTTCGATATATGGAGATGTTTTATTCATACTATCCTCAATATTAGAAAATATTCTATGGGTTATTTATTTGGTTCTTAATTTTTACTTTTAGAAAAAGTAAAAACTGGATTTTTAACTATCCAAACAGGCTAACCAGAATTTATTCTATACAATAAGGACGTAAGTTTAAGAAACTAGACGATAAAATCATCATTTAATCATGAGCAAAATTCATGAATTGAAATAAGCAAAAATTAAGCCTTGAAGGTCAATTGACCCCCAAGGCATAAAATGACATCTAAAAATTATAATGCCTGTTTTGTCGGTCGGAACAGAATTTCATTAATATCGACATTTTCAGGCTGGCTGATCGCAAAGGCCACACAGCGGGCAAAAGAATCCGCACCGATCGCCATATCTGGGACTATTGCGTGGATTTGTTTCGCGGATTCTTCATCATGAATACCATCAATCAATTCCGACTGAACGGCGCCCGGCGAAATGATGGTCGTCCGTAAATTATAGGACTTCACTTCGGCTCGTAATCCTTCAGAAAGCGCGCGAACGGCAAATTTTGTTGCCGAATAAACCGCCCCCCCATCAATAACCTTGTGACCGGCAACCGAAGAGACATTGATGATATGGCCAAATTTTTGGGATTTCATATGAGGTAGAGCGGCTGCAATCCCATAAAGAACGCCTTTGATATTAACATCAACCATCAATTCCCATTCATCGACGCGTAGTTTCTCAAGCGGGGAAAGGGGCATTACACCGGCGTTATTGAGAAGGATATCAATCCGCCCATAGGTTTTTACAGCTGTATCAACCAAATTTTTAACCGACTCACGGTCAGTCACATCGGTTTTGATAGCCAAGGCTTGACCACCCTTAGCGACGATAGAATTCGCTAATGTTGCGATGCGTTCCTCTCGTCTTGCACCCAGCACAACAGTTGCCCCCAGATCTGACAAATGCCGTGCCGTTTCAGCACCTAAACCACTGCTAGCCCCTGTAATGACAACAATTTTATTGCGGATATTCTGGTTCATAATCAGCCTCTATGCTCAAAAAATCCAAGACAAAATTCTTCGCACCGGATGATAGAAATGGGGCTTTTAAAAACCCAAAGGAGGCAATGCTCATTTCCGGTTCTGAATTTTTAACTGATAGAAGGCTATGCCGACTTATACTGGGCGACTAGGTAGTTTTTTCAGAAGATAGTTTGCAATTTTACTCATGAATTATGCGTTGTCAGGGGCAGGGCGATAGCGCATTTCTTCTAAAAATAGCGAGAAAGGCCTAATATTCTCATAATGATGGGGAAAACAAAGATGATATCCAGACCAATAAGGACACCAATCCCCTAACACCGGAATTAAACGCCCCTCTTCTATATATTTTTGGGCCATTATTTCCGGCATATGGGCAAGACCCAAGCCATCAAGACAGGCATTCCGAATAGGAAAAATGCTGTTAAAAACAAGCGGGCCATCCACTCGAATTTTAATATCGCGCCCCGCTTTTTCAAATTCCCAAGCATAGATACCGCCATGGGTCGGCAAGCGGATAGTAATACATTGATGATTCAATAAATCTTGTGGCGTTTCTGGAATCGGTTTGTTTTGAAAATATTCGGGAGATCCCACAACTGTAAATCGGATGTCGGGCGTTAATGGAACTGATGCCATTTCCTTGGTAACATTTTCTCCCAATCTAATAGCCGCATCGAATTTTTCGGTAAAGATATCGACCAGTTTCAGATCGGATACCAATTCTATTTTTACGCCCGGATATTTCTGTAAAAATCCCTTAATTTTAGGGCGGATAACATAGGCAAGCGCATCATCTGTAGACGTAATCCGAATGGTGCCAGTAGGCTGATTACGCAATTCCCCAATCGAGGCCAGTTGTTTTTCTATCTGGTCAAAATGGGGTGCCATATTTTGTATTAAATATTCTCCGGCGGATGTCGGGGTAACACTGCGGGTTGTCCTTATTAACAGTGTCAGATTAAGACGGGCTTCCAGCTGTCTGACGGTATGGCTAAGCGCTGATTGAGACACCCCCAATTTGGCCGCCGCTTTGGTAAAACTTTTTTCCTGTGCAACGATCAAAAAAGATTGCAGGTCATTCAAATTTGCACGGGACATAAACACAGGATCTTTCTCGTTTTATAATAACTTTGGTTTTTGCCACCGAAAAAATAAACGACCCACTGACGGCAGGGGACTAAAATATGCCGGCATCCCCTGCCCAAGAAAGCCATTTTGGGTGTTTATTCAACCTCATCCAAAAAGTCGGAAGAAGGCGTAAAGAATAAACAGCCGGTTACCGGCGTACTGAAATCAAGCAAACGGTCATAATTTCCTTTAGGACGACCGATAAACATATTTTCCAGCATTTCTTCGGTCACAGAAGGCGAACGGGCATAACCAATAAAATAGGTGCCGAATTCGCCTTTTCCAATTTCGCCAAAGGGCATGTTATCCCGTAAAATCGCTAATTCTTCACCATCCCGCTCGATAACGGTCAAAGCGTTATGGGCATAATCCGGCTTTGTTTCATCATCCAATTCGACATTGGAAAGTTTTTTGCGGCCAATAATTTTTTCCTGCATTTCGACCGGCAATTTATTCCACGCATCCAGATTATGAAAATATTTCTGGACGATAACATAGCTACCATTTTTGAAATCGGGATCATCCTCTCCAATAAGAACAGCCTCACAGGCTTCCTCATCTTCGGGATTCTCCGTCCCATCGACAAAACCAATCAGGGCGCGGGAATCAAAATATTTGAAGCCGTGGACTTCATCCTGAACTTGAACAGCAGACCGAATCCGCTCCATAATCAGCGATGCCATTTCAAAGCAAATATCCATCCGATGGGCGCGGATATGGAACAGCAAATCACCTGCGGTTGAAACCGCATGATGCACGCCTTTTAACTCTTTGAACGGATGCAGCTCTTTTGGGCGAGGCGCATCAGGAAATAAACGATCCCAAGCCTCGGAACCAATACCCATAACGCAGGTCAAACGGGCATCTCGATCTCGAAGCGAAACTGTCCGACGCAAAGCCGATAAATCAGGACAGAAAGAACGAATATTATCTTCTGCCTCTTTCCCTTCTTTAAGGGTCACAACCAAAAAAATTGCAGCAGGCGTGACAGGCGTAACAATAGCTTGGGGCAGGGGTTCAGACACAATAATTCTCCTTGAAAAAAGGACGGCTGGTTATAGCCATTCTGCCATAATTCTGGCGCAAAAACCGTAGAATAGACGCGCTTCCATAATAAAAAAGCCGCAGACCTAACATCTGCGGCTTTTTTCGATCGTATCGTTACCCTTTAATGAGGGATGAGCATTTTTAGAAGTTTAGCCACAACAATGGTGACGACAACACTGCCTGCCCAAAGCCCAATAAACCAGCCCATCCGTCGACCAAAAGCTTTTGGGGCATGATCGGCCTCATCGGCTTCCAAGGGTAATCTGAAACGCTGAAACCACTTCATCCTAGTGATACCCGTCACTGCTGGTAACCTTGCCGTGGAAGATTTTGTAGCAATAAATGGTGTACGCCAATACCAAAGGCAGCAGGATGACCGTTCCGACCAGCAAGAAGGTCTGACTGGTAACGGGGGAAGAGGCCTGCCAGATGGTGATATAAGGCGGCACGATATACGGCCATGCGGATAAAGCCAGACCGAGATAGCTAAGAATAAACCATCCCAAAGCACAAAGGAAAGGCGTTCTATCTTTACCGCTTTTCAGGCTACGGAAGAAGATAACAGATACCAACACCGCAAGAACGGCTAAGACAACCGCTGCCACCGCATGGCTTGAACTATTCGTCCAAGTGTTGAGATAAGTTGAACGCAGCATAGGCGTCCAAACCGCAACAACCGCGATGCAGACGAGCAAAAGGCTACCCAAACAACGGGCGGCACGACGGGCATAGGCCTGTAATTCGCCTTCCGTCCGCCAGATCAACCATCCAGCACCCAATAAACCGTAACCAATGACCAGAGCCACGCCACAGAAAATCGAGAAGGGATTTAACCAATCTAACGCGCTACCCGTGAAATGGTGATCCGTCGTTTTGATACCCTGAAGCAAACCACCAAGAACCATGCCTTGGCAGAAAGTGGCAAGGGTCGACCCCCCCATAAAAGCGGCACCCCAAAGGCAACGCGCTTCTTTGCTATGGGCATGAACCCGATATTCAAAGGCGACACCCCGAAAAATCAGGGCAAGCAACATCACAATAAGCGGCAGATAAAGGGCGGGCAAAATCACAGAATAAGCGGTCTGGAACGCGCCGAGAAGAACCGCGCCCCCAAAAACCATCCATGTTTCATTGCCATCCCATACCGGTGCGATGGTATTCATCATCACATCGCGATGTTTTTCATCCTTTTGGGTCGCGAATAGGATTCCGATACCCAGATCAAAGCCATCAAGGACAACGTAGATAAGGATACCTACTGCGGCAAGACATGCCCAGACAACGGGCAGCCAATATTCTGTTGCAGTCATTGTCAGTTAACTCCGTTTACCGGAAAGGTCTTGAGCCAGTTGGGTTGCCCCTTTGGCATGGCTATTCTGGAGAGGATTTTCTGGATCGGCACCTTTTTCATGGGAAGAAGGCTGATGCGAAAGCATCCGGAACAAGATCAGCATACCCGCTCCGAAAACGAAGAAGTAAACGATCACAAAGGCCGTCATCGAGAAAATCATACTCGGCAACATAACCGGAGAAACACTGTCCGAGGTGCGGAGCAAGCCGTAAACGGTATAAGGCTGGCGACCAACTTCAGTCGTTACCCAACCGCATAACAGGGCAATAAAGCCCGACGGTGCCATCAATAACGTCGCCCATTGCAAGGCTTTGTTATTATATAACTGACCACGGAAACGCAGGAACAGCGACCAAAGACCTAACAGGATCATCAGACCACCGAGACCGACCATAATTCTGAAAGAGAAAAACAGGATCGGGGAAGGTGGACGCTGGTCTCTGGGATAATCTTTTAACCCTGGAACCTTACCATTCAGACTATGGGTTAGGATCAAAGAACCGGCATAAGGAATTTTGATGGCATAGTCGGTGCGCTCGGTTTTCATATTCGGAATACCGAACAGGATTTCAGAGGCAGGGCCTTCGCTTTCCCAATCCCCTTCCATCGCTGCGATTTTGGCGGGCTGATATTTCAAGGTATTCAAACCATGCATATCACCGGCCAAAAGCTGGAAGGGGGCTGCAATGGCGGCCATCCACAATGCCATAGAAAACATCACGCGGACAGGTTCAGTCACCGGCTTCCCGTTTTTACGGTCGCGCAGCATATGGAAAGCGGCGGTAGCGCCCACCACAAAAGCAACACAGATAAAGGCTGCCATACCCATATGAACAAGACGGTAAGGGAAGGACGGGTTAAAGATCACTTCAAACCAGCTTTTCGGCAAGAAATGGCCGGTTTTTGGATCAATGCTGTAACCGGCTGGGGTCTGCATCCATGAATTGGAAGCCAAAATCCAAGTCATGGAAATCAAGGTGCCGATCGAAACCAAACAGGTCGCCAAGAAATGCAGGCCTTTCCCGACACGTCCCAGACCAAACAGCATGATACCGAGGAATCCGGCTTCAAGGAAAAAGGCGGTCAGCACTTCATATCCCAAAAGCGGGCCCGTTATCGCGCCAGCCTTCTGGGAGAAAAGAGACCAGTTCGTCCCGAATTCATAGGCCATCACAAGGCCGGAAACCACGCCCATACCAAATACGAGCGCGAAAATTTTAATCCAGTATTTAAAAAGATGAAGATAGACATTCCGGCCAGTCTTCAACCACAAACCTTCAAGAACAGCCAGATAAGCTGCAAGGCCAATAGAAAAAGCCGGAAAGATAATATGAAAGCCCACCGTGAATGCAAATTGTATTCGGGCGAGCATTAAAGCGGTCGCATCTGGTACCATAGAAATGGCTCCGTCGATAATATTAGGAATTATTAGGGTCTACGGGCTTTTCTTCAGGGATCAGCTTCCTGAATCTGTAAAATGCCCCCTATATATTATCAGTGTATTGATAGCATCGGGTATTGTGTCAATAGAGAATTTCTTGATCCTCGGGGGTAATAATCTCTATCCACAGTCTATTTATCTTCAATTGGGTTTAATTATCGTTTTATATTTCTTTAATTTTATTTATTTTTTTGATAAATTTTAAAATGTAATATGCCCATGTCAGATTGTTTTGAGTATATTGCTGTAGTTATAGCATCTATTTATAAATCAATAACATTTTTTAAATAAAATAGTGATGAAGCGATTAAGGGCTTTATTTTAAAACTTGCCCATGAAATCACTGAATAGGGGCGATTTCAAAAGAAAGTCACGATAGGAACAAGGGAAAAGGGGCTTAGGTCTCAATATTGAAAATAACGATTTTTGAAATCGAATTATTTTCTATCTCTGATAACAGACCACCCGAGGGAACAGATATTTTCCGATTTTAGGGCTGTTGTGATTAAAAAGCCATATGAAAAAGGCTCAATTTATAATTTAAATATAGAGTATTCTATTATTCTTTTTCAAATGATTCTGTTTTTTGTTAGAGTTAGCTGATAAAAAGCCCGCGACCTTATTCTGCATTTTAATAATAGCTGTCAGATCGGGTCGAATTTTGTTAGATATATCTCCTAAGTCTTTCCTCGCTCATAGAATCAAAGGTTGAAGCGACATGACCATTTCCACCCTTGAAAAACCTGACATTGCCGCCGGACAGGCATCGAATGCCGAAACTCAACGGATGGACTCTGCCCTTGATCCGTGGCGGGGTTTTAAGGGGCGTAAATGGCAGCGAGAAATCGACACGCGTGATTTTATCCTGTCGAATGTCACCAGCTACACCGGCAACAGCGATTTTCTGGCCGGTATCACGCCCAAGACAACCAAACTCTGGGAAAAATTACAAGTCTCTCTCGAGGCCGAACGGAAAACCCAAGGCGGTGTTCTCGATGTCGATACCTCCACGGTTTCCGATATCACGGCACATGCACCGGGCTTTATTGAAAAAGACCTTGAGGTCGTCGTTGGTTTACAGACCGATGCTCCGCTGAAACGGGCAATCATGCCTTTCGGCGGCTATCGCATGATTAAAAAAGGTCTGGAAGCCTATGGCTTCAAAGAAGATGAAAGCCTGTCAAAGATTTTTCCGGCTTTACGGAAAACCCATAATGACGGTGTCTTTGATGTCTATACGCCGGAAATCATGGCTTGCCGCCGCTCCGGTATTATCACGGGTCTGCCGGATGCTTATGGTCGTGGCCGGATTATCGGTGACTATCGTCGGGTCGCGCTTTATGGCGTTGATTGCCTGATTGAAGACAAAAAAGAGCAGGGCAAGCGTCTGGAACGTAACCCCTTTGATGAAGAAACCATCAAATTGCGGGAAGAAGTTGCTGAACAGATCAAGGCACTTCATGAATTGGCCGCAATGGCAAAAAGCTATGGCTATGACATTTCACAGCCTGCGGTAACGGCACAGCAAGCGGTTCAATGGACATATTTTGCATATCTGGCAGCTGTTAAAGAAGCCAATGGTGCGGCGATGTCTTTGGGTCGGGTTTCGACCTTCCTCGACATCTATATCGAACGCGACTTGAAAGAAGGCCGGATTACCGAAGCCGAAGCGCAAGAGCTGGTTGACCAGTTCGTGATGAAGCTCCGCATTGTCCGCTTCCTCCGTACCCCTGAATATGACCAGTTATTCTCTGGCGATCCGACATGGGTCACGGAATCCTTGGGCGGTATGGCTATAGATGGCCGGACTTTGGTCACAAAATCGAGCTTCCGCTTCTTGCATACTCTCGAAAATCTGGGACCCGCACCAGAACCGAATTTGACGGTTCTTTGGTCAGAAAATCTGCCTAAAGGCTTCAAAGATTACTGCGCCAAGATTTCGATCGACACCTCGTCAATCCAATATGAAAATGACGATCTGATGCGCTCTTATTGGGGCGATGATTACGGCATTGCTTGCTGTGTCTCGGCTATGCGCATCGGTAAACAGATGCAGTTCTTCGGGGCGCGCGCCAATCTCGCAAAAACACTGCTTTATGCCATCAATGGTGGCCGTGATGAAAAAAGCGGTGTGCAGGTTGCGCCGGCCTTCGCGCCTGTCACGGGCGATATTCTGGATTACGAAGACGTCAAAAGCCGCATGGTTCAGATGATGGAATGGCTGGCCAGCGTCTATATCAATGCTTTGAATGCCATTCACTTCATGCATGATAAATATATGTATGAACGGGTTGAAATGGCGCTCCATGATCTGGAAATCTTGCGGACAATGGCTTGCGGTATCGCTGGCCTGTCTGTCGCCGCAGACAGCCTGTCCGCCATCAAACATGCCAAAGTTAAAATCATCCGTGACGAGCGCGGTTTAGCCACCGATTTTGAAATCGAAGGCGATTATCCGGCTTATGGTAACAATGATGACCGCGCCGATGAAATTGCGATTTGGCTGGTTGAAACCTTCATGAATATGCTTCGGAAGCAGACGACTTATCGCCGTTCTGTTCCGACCCAGTCTATTCTGACGATCACTTCCAATGTGGTTTACGGTAAAAAGACCGGCAATACGCCTGACGGCCGTCGGGCTGGTGAACCTTTTGCACCGGGTGCCAATCCAATGCATGGCCGCGATTTGAAAGGCCCCGTGGCCTCGATGGCGTCGGTTGCCAAATTGCCTTACGCCCATGCACAGGATGGTATCTCCAATACCTTCACCATCGTCCCCAATGCTTTGGGTATGAACAAGGAAGAACGGATTGATAATCTTATCGGCTTGCTCTCCGGTTATTTCGGGGCAGGGGCGCATCATATGAATGTCAATGTGTTTGACCGGAATACTTTGCTGGATGCCGTCGATCATCCTGAAAAATATCCGCAATTAACCATCCGTGTTTCTGGTTATGCCGTCAATTTCGTGAAATTGACCCGTGAGCAGCAAATGGATGTTATCCACCGGACTTTCCATGGCCTTGATAATTAAAAGACCAGCCGTAACCAGCCTCGTTGAAGAGGCTGGTTGCGACAACACGCTTAAAGGGCGAATTCATTCGACTGAAATCGGCGGCGCAGTAGACGGGCCTGGGGTGCGTTTTGTGCTGTTCTTGGCGGGTTGCGCTTTGCGCTGCCAATATTGCCATAACCCCGATAGCTGGTTTCTGAAAAATGGTCGTGCGGTAACCTTGGCCGAAATGATGGAAGAGGTCGCCTCCTATGCCGATTTTTTAAAACGGGCAGGCGGCGGCATCACCATCAGCGGTGGGGAACCTCTGGTTCAGCCCGAATTTACAGGCGCGCTTTTAAAGGCTGCCAAATATCTGGGACTTCATACCGCGATTGATACCGCCGGTTTTCTGGGGGCACAGGCGGATGATGCCTTGCTTTCCAATACCGATCTTGTTCTTTTGGATATCAAAGCCTTTAACGATAAACGCTATAAGGCACTTACCGGCGTTGAACTGCAACCGACTCTTGCCTTTGCTAAACGGCTCGCCGCTCTGAAAAAGCCAGTCTGGCTGCGTTATGTTTTGGTGCCGGGTTTAACTGACAATTTTAATGAGATCGCCAATCTTGCCGATTTTGCTGCCACTTTAGGCAATATCGAGCGGGTGGACGTGCTGCCTTTTCACAAAATGGGCGAATATAAATGGAAAGCGAGCGGCCTCGCTTATAAATTGGGTGATACGCAACCCCCATCGCCCGCTTTGGTTGAAGATGTCCGTGGCATTTTTCGCGATAATGGCTTAAATCTGTCCTGATAAGCACAGCTTATTGAAAATCAATCGCAATATCTTGACAGCTTCTTCCTCTTTCCATCATAGCCTAGCCTATATTGGGTGACTGCTGTTGCTTGGGATATTGTCCGGCAACCAGTAAAGGGCATTTCTATGCCTGTTGTCCTATCGGGGGGAAAAAGGTGACTTATCAGGATATGACAGCATCCGAATGGAGAAAATATTACCAGCATTTCTTGGTAACCTCTGTTTTTCTAGCCGGAATAAGCGGGGTATTTCCGATCCACCCTGCTCATGCTGAAACTCAAGAATCTCCAAAATCCTCTGATAAAACGTCCTCTAAAAATGACGCGATTATTGTGACAGGCCGTCCGCTTTTCAAAACTGCCAATGGCTTTTCAGTCAACGATATTGGCGGCGGCTTGATACAGAAAGAAACCGAAACCCGATCGGTCAGCCATATCTCAACCGATTTCATCCAAAAACAAGCGCCCACCGCGAACGCCTTTGATCTGGTAGCAATGTTACCGGGGGCGAATGTCACGTCTTCCGACCCGTTAGGCTTTTCAACCCAGACCAATATCACGATCCGTGGATTAAGCGGCGATGCCATTGGCTATGTGCTGGAAGGTATGCCGCTAAATGATGTCGCCTATTATACCGGCTATCCCACGCAATTCGCGGATAGTGAAAACTACCAACAGATTGGCCTCGCCCAAGGCTCTGCTGATCTCGACAGTCCGGTTTTAAACGCCGCCGGTGGTGTGATGAATCTGAATTTTCGAAAACCGGCTGATAAAATGGGCGGCTATGCCGATTTCTCTTATGGTTCTTATAATACCAACCGCCAATTTCTGCGTTTCGATATGGGCGAAATCGGTCATAGCGGTGTGAAAGGCTTCGTTTCCTATTCCCATGCCCGAACCGATAACTGGCGCGGGGCAGGCTATGATGAAAAACAGCATGTCGATTTCAAATTCCTAAAGGAATGGGGACAAGACAGCCATGTTTCACTATTAGGCACATGGAATAAAGGCATCACCAGCTATTATCCCCAAGTCGATAAACAAAGCTGGAAAGAAAACGGCATTTCGGGCAGTAACAATCTGGCATCCCGTTACAATGTCAATAATGACGCAGCGGGTAGCGATTATTGGCGGCTATACCGCGCACCAGAAGAAATCTTTTATCTGGCGGCTCCGATAGATGTTCGACTGGCCTCTAATCTCAAATTAAAAGTCACGCCTTATGGCCAATGGGACAGGGGAAATGTCCCAGCCGGTTCGACATTGAATAATAGCGGGTTATGGAATGGCACCGAAGCTATCGCGGGGACAATCAACCTTCCCAATGCGACAGATGGCACAGCAACGGTTCGCTCCAACTATACCCAACGCTCGGCAAGGGCAGGGGTGAATGCCAGTGCCACTTGGTCACTGAAAAATCATGATCTGACTTTGGGCTATTGGTTCGACTATTCGGCAGACAAAGAACAGAACAGCTTTACCCCTGTTGATAGTAACGGCCATGCCTCCAATCTCTGGGCAGACCGTCATTCGACATTGATTAAAATGCCGGATGGTTCGCCCTTATTGGGGACAAATAACCGCACCCATACTTATGTGAATGCCGTTTATCTCGGCGATCATATGACTTTTCTGCAAAATAGACTGACTTTTGATATCGGCTTTAAAGAAGTCATCATGACGCGACATGGCTATAACTATCTCCCGGGTTCGCAACATAAGGCAAATTTCTCGACCTCGGAACCGCTGCCAAGGTTAGGGCTGCGCTACCAGATTGACAGTAAAAGCCATGTCTTTTTCAGTGCTTCAACCAATTTCCGAACCGCTGATGAAACCGCCCTTTATAATAGTTACGATCCCACTAGTGGCGATATCATCGTAAACGGTAATAAAAATCTGAAAAACGAATATTCGGTATCCGAAGAATTGGGCTATCGCTATTCCGATGCTTTGGTGACGGGCAGTTTGACCCTGTTCAATTACAATTTTTCCAATCGGCAATTACAGACCGTGATAGTCCAGAATGGCTCACATATTCAGTCAACCATCAATGCCGGAAACCAGATTTCTCGCGGGGTTGATTTTGAAATCGGGCTTGCACCTTGGCATCATATCAGCCCCTATCTATCGGGCGAATATTTATATACGCGCCAGACCAGCGATCTTACCGTTGGCGATGACCTCTTGCCCACCAAAGGCAAAAGAGCCGTGCGTAGCCCTGCATTCCAAGGCTCTTTAGGCGTTACCTATGACGATCATCATTTCTTTGGCATGGCCAGCGTCAAATATACTGGCTCCCAATATGGCAGCTTCATGAATGATGAAAAAATTCCGGCTTATGTCACCGGCAATATTTCGGTCGGCTATCGCTTTACACAGGAAGCCTTCCTGAAACATCCTGAAATCCGGCTAAACTTTATCAATATCGGAAACAACCATTATCTGTCCGGGATTGCCAGCCCGACCGCCAATGCCCAAGATACGATTGGACGGAATGGCACCGTCATTTCAGGCAGCGCTCCGCAATATTATATTGGCGGCGGCTTTGCGGTTCTGGCTTCCCTCAGCAGCGCATTCTGATATCAGCCAGTCATGGCAATAAAAGATGACGGCATGACAGAAGCAGCCCATAAGGCAGTGCATCAGTTTGGAGTTTCCGGCTATCAGACGGAACGGGACTGGCCTTATCTGACAATATTGGAAATAAACGCGGTTTTGGCGTCTTTCAGCGAGCAGGGTAAAGCCATAAAAATCCTGTCCCATAGCCGGCGGCCTTATTCTGCTGCGGCCTTATTTGAAACTGACCAGAAACAGACGTTTTTTATCAAACGCCATCATCACAAAATCAGAAATAAGACCGAACTTTTAAAAGAACATCTTTTTGCTCGTCATCTGGCACAAAAATCTTTCCCGATCAGCACGCCTATGATGGCCGATCATAACCAAACGGTTATTGAAAAAGAGCCGTGGATTTATGAAATTCATCCCCAAGCCCAAGGCGTAGATCTCTATCAGGATGTGATGTCATGGGAGCCTTTTTTTAACCGCGACCATGCTTATGAAGCTGGGCGAATGCTGGCACTTTTCCATCAAGCCGCCCAAGGTTTTAATGAATCCCCACGTCATCATGCGTTATTAGTCTCGGCAGGCGATACGCTGTTGCATGATGATTTTATCAAGGCTTTATCCGAATGGATAACGGCGCAGCCGGAATTATTAAAACAGCTTGAAGGCAAAAACTGGCAGCAAGACATCGCCGAAAATATTCTGCCTTTTCATCATCAATTACAGCCTTTGATCGCCGACATCACCCCGCTTTGGGGGCATGGCGATTGGCAAAGCTCTAATCTGATGTGGACAGGAAGCAATCCCAAAGCCAAGGTCAGTTGTGTCCTTGATCTCGGTATGGCTGATTATAGTTCGGCGATGTTTGACCTTGCAACGGCGATAGAACGAAATGTCATCGCATGGCTGGATATGGATAGCCGCCAAGATATCGTGATTTATGATCAGCTTTTCGCCCTGTTGCGTGGCTATCATCATATCAAACCGTTATCCGAAATGGATAAACAGCTACTTTCCGCCTTTATGCCGCTGTTGCATGTCGAATATGCCTTGTCTGAAATTGTCTATTTTGGGGCGCTGCTCCAAGACAGGACTTCAGCTGATATCGCTTATTATGATTATTTGTTGGGGCATAGCCGCTGGTTCTCTGGGCAAGAAGGCCGGCAGCTTTTACAAAAAATAATCCATTTCGAGGCGTGATCTCGCTTATAAAGAGCGAGGCATCCATAGGATAATCGCTGCTCCAACCAAGCAAAAGGCTGCACCGATCAAATCCCAATGATCGGGCGGGGTTGCTTCGACTTTCCAAGACCATAACAGGCTCATGATGATATAAATACCGCCATAGACGGCATAGGCCTTACCGGCATTTTCGGCCGGACTAAAGGTCAATAGCCAAGCAAACAGCAAAAGCGACGCTATCCCCGGCAAAAGCCATAATGGCGATTTATGTAACCTAATCCACGCCCAAAAAGAAAAGCAGCCTGTAATTTCAGCCAAAGCCGCCGGAATATAAAGAAGGGCTAACATGGGAATACCTCGGGATCGAAAGGGATAAGAGGCCGACAGGCCTTTCAATAAAACCCGCCCCCCAACAGTGATAGCCAACCTGATTTTATATAGATCAAGCGACCGCCTTTTAAAATCATCTTCCTGACAGAAAAACAGACTTCGCTTTAAAGACGAAGAAAAAGGCTCAAAAAATCAAAATCCAATATTTTTTATGCTGCCGTCATGTGAAAGGAGCAAATTCTTTCCCTTTGATCGAAATGTATAAAAAAAGGTAGAAAGGACAGTCCCGCTCCCATTTCAAAACGCCTATCCAGCCGCCAAGATTGCCCTCTTGTCGCTGATACAAAAACCAATTTTATCCCTTAAATCACCTGTGCTTGCCTCGGCATCGCTCCCTTTGCTATCCAAACGGTTATACTATTCGCTTTCATCGCTTTGCTTCCAAGGCTAAGCCGGTATCAGCCTTGTTGAGAAAAGAGATTTCATCGTGTCCGTTTTGGAATGGCTGGCCGTTTTGACCAGTCTTTTAGGTATTGTTTTTTCGACCCGACAAATTCGGATATGTTGGCTATTTTATGGAATATCTTCACTGCTTTATGGCAAGATTTTCTTCTCGATAAAGCTTTATGCCGACTGCCTCTTACAAATCTTCTTCTTTTTTTCCAGTATCTACGGCTGGTTTCACTGGCATCATTATCAAAAAGCCGACAAAATGACGGTGATAACGGCCTCACACAAAAGCCTGTTGCGCGATATCGCAATGGCGGGGGCGCTTTCGGCTATCTTTGGCTTTTACCTCAAAAATTATACCGATGATGCCTTTCCGTGGCTGGATGCGCTTTTAAGCTGTTACAGCATTGTCGCGCAATTTTGGGCAGCGCGACTGTATAAAGCGAATTGGTTTCTCTGGATTGTCATTGATTTTTGCTACACCGCTTTATTTTGCTACCGTGGCTTATGGCTGACGGCTTGGCTTTATTCGGTTTTTATGGTGATGGCCGTGATAGGGCTAAAAAAATGGCAGAATAAAAATCCTGCCGTAGCTTGTGACTGATATTGTAAGGGAGTAAATGGTGGACGCACTTGGGCTCGAACCAAGGGCCCGCTGATTAAGAGTCAGCTGCTCTACCAACTGAGCTATGCGTCCACTATTATTTCAAAACCATCATAGAATGGCCTGTGAGGGCGCTATTAACAAAAAAAACGGCCTTTGCAAATGTTTTTTTCAAAAACTTTGCCCATTCTTTTGAAAATAGCGCTTTTATAGGCCTGTTTTCGTTATTTTTTCTTTTTCCCTAAAGCATAGGCAAAGGTAATCCGGCTCGTCGTATCGACTGGATTTTTCGATGCCGAGACATCTTTTTCATAATAAACGCTAAAGGACAATTTGGTGGACAAATTGCCGATCAGCTTGGTCTCAAGCGAGGTTGTCGAACTGGCGGTAATATCTTTGCTTTCAAAGAAGATCGAAGAATCTTCCGATACGGTCAACAAAGGTGACACAACCCATTTTGTGGTGAAAGATCCACGCATAGCCGCGGTGTCTCTTATCCGGCGGCCATTCGGTCTTGAACTGTCAATAAAGATCGTATGACGATAGGCCGGGCCCCCTTCAACCGCCAATGACAGATTAGGCTGATCAAAGACTTTGTAACCGATACCGCTACCGCCTGTAATACGGGTGCGATAGCCCAAGAACATATCCCGCTCGTAAAGAGCCAGACCATACATATAAAGCCGCTCGTCAAATTTATAATGCGGCTGATAAGAAGCAGTAAAGCGTTCAGCGGAAGTCGTTCCATAGGTGCGCTGGAAATCGGTTCTTGCCTTGACGGTATGGGTCCAGTTGATACCATTTCGTTCAAGGGCGACCGCCCCGTAAATAGCGGTCTGACGGGTGTTACCCGTCATTTTTGCGCCGCCTAACTCAACAGACCCTGTCCAGTTTTCAAACATACCAGAATCGGCAACCCGCCGTAATTCCTTGCGTTTCTTTTCGGCTTCGCGGGCTTCAACTTTGGTGTTGTAATCCGCTACCATCGCATCAATTTCAGCCGCAGAATCAGGAACCGTTTTTTTTGCAATCAGGACGATAGATTTAACCGTTTTCGGATCATCAAGGGCTAAAGCCTTAGTCACCATTTCTTGAATCAGCTTTGGGGGTTCTTCTGCCCAGACCTCACTGACTGGAACTAACGATAGAAGAACGGCACCCTGCGATATTCTCCAAAGTAACCAAGGCGAGATCGTCCTGGATTGCAAATTGTCCTCCCGATGAAAAAAGAATTAAAGGCTGGCTGAAAATTCGGACAGTATTTTTTCGTAAAGCGGTTTTTTGAAAGCAACGATCAAATCGGGTAACTGCTTGGGTTCAACCCATTTCCATGCCCGAAATTCCGGTTTATCCGTGTTGATATTGATATCTTCATCCCGTCCCAAATAACGGGCAAGAAACCATAATTGCCGCTGACCGCGATATTTGTTCTTAAAAAAAGAAGCCTGTAAATCCGCTGGAAAATCATAGGTCAGCCATTCTTTGGTATGGCTAATAATGGCAACCATGCGCGGCGGAATACCGGTTTCTTCTTCTAATTCACGCAAAACGCCGACCTCTGGCGTTTCTTTTGCTTCCAATCCCCCCTGAGGCATCTGCCATGCCTCTTCTTTCATGTCATTTCTACAGGCAGCAAAGACAAGATTGTCTTTATTTAATAACATGATACCCACGCCAGACCGGTATTCAAGATTATCCATCGGCTCTTCCTTTTATTTCCAAGTAATGAGGCTAAAATAACACGAAATAAAATCGCTTATTTCTATTTATAATTTGCCTTGCCATCCATTCGCATAATCTTGAACGATCATGGTAACAATAGCCTTGGCGACCTCATCGGGCGAGCGCAACAAATCGGCCTTTTCATCGGGAAAAGCGCGCTTTCGTCCTTCTGTTGCTACCGCTTCTAATTCAGCCAAAGCGACTTTGATAGTATCCCGTTCCGCGTTTTCTGCTCCATAAGACAGTAATATCGCCTCCATCGCCATTTTGGAGGCATAGTAACTGCCATTATAGGGGTAGGGCGCTTGGCTCTTGGGAAGGGTTAAACCGACGATATGCGCGGATCGGCTTTCTTGAATAAGTGGATCAAAACGGCTCAATAAATCTTGTGTCGCTAACGCATTGACCGCCAACATCTGTTGAAGGGCGGGGGATGCCGCCGCAATAGAAGGCTGTGCCTCATATCGGGCAGCCGCAAAAACCATAATGTCCAAAGCAGGCCATCTACCCGAAATAGCCGCCGCTAAATGATGGCAACTGCCCGAATTCGTAATATCCAACGGGGCAATCGTCGCTGATCCGCCTTTTTGATAAATCTGTTCTTCGACTTTATCGAGATCGGTTGCCGTTCTCGCAACCAGAATGACATGCGCCCCCGCTTCAGCCAACGCTTTGGCGGTTGCCGCACCAATCCCGCGACTGGCACCGGTGACAAGGGCAATTTGATCGGAAAGAGGTCGATGGGTCATAGGCTTCTTATGGTTAAAATATCATTTCAATAAAATGAATAAAAAATTTTCTAACAAAATAGAAAATAAGAAAAATACATTTCCCTATTTTCATAAGAGCCATAAAAAGAAATGAAAAACAGATTCCGCCAATAACTCAAAATGACGGAGCAAGCGTTACTTTTTAACCGCTATTTTGAAACCACAAATAATCTTATTCTGGTCGGAATAACTAAAAAGAGAAAACAGAGAAGAAAAAGAAGTACCGGCGACATATTTTGAGAACAGAATAGCCTCCGATAAAACAGCCCCCAACCATGAAACAGAACAACACTTAAATAAGTACAATCTACCTATGCGGCAGTGAACGGGAATGATGGAGCCGGATCAGGCTGGGATATTTTCTAAGCTGCCTGTGCGGCAGTGAACAGCTATTTTGCTTAAGCGCAATCTCATCATGGGTTTCTAAGCTGCCTGTGCGGCAGTGAACAAGCGATGGGGTCGTATCTGCATTTTCTGTTATTTTCTAAGCTGCCTGTGCGGCAGTGAACTCGTCGCGCCACTGTCGCCGACCATCCCTTCAGTTTCTAAGCTGCCTGTGCGGCAGTGAACGATTTGGCTGACCGGTTACATGATCTCGATGCTTTCTAAGCTGCCTGTGCGGCAGTGAACACGGTTGACCATGTTGGTGACCAGACTTTTACTTTCTAAGCTGCCTGTGCGGCAGTGAACTTTTAAGGAGCGGGGTAAAACTACCCCGTTTTTTTCTAAGCTGCCTGTGCGGCAGTGAACTTCAGACGATTATCCAAGGGAGTTTAAGCGGTTTTCTAAGCTGCCTGTGCGGCAGTGAACTAGGCTCAGGACCTGTTAATTTCTTGAGTTGAGCGGGCTGTTGTGATTCACAGGTTTACCGATGGAGGTGAAGCTGTGAGTGACGTGTTTTTGCTGTCTGAGCACCAGATGGAACGGATTAAGCCGTTTTTTCCACTGGCGCATGGTGTGCCGCGTGTCGATGACCGTCGTGTCCTGAGCGGGATCGTTTACGTGATCCGCAACGGCCTTCAGTGGAAAGACGCCCCGAAAGCGTATGGCCCGCACAAGACTTTATACAACCGGTTTATCCGGTGGAGCCGCCTGGGTGTCTTTGACCGGATCTTCGTCGCCCTGACGGAGCAGGCAGGCCGTTCGAAGCGTCTGATGATCGATGCAACACATCTGAAAGCACACCGGACAGCGGCCTCCCTGCTCAAAAAGGGGCTTTTCCCCGCCATATCGGACGCACGAAAGGCGGACTGAACTCAAAGCTTCACGCTGTATGCGATAGTCAGGGCCGCCCTGTCCGGCTGCATCTGACCGCAGGTCAGGTCAGTGACTTCAAAGGCGCGGATGTTCTGCTGGCAAATCTGCCGGAAGAAACACAAGAAATTCTCGGGGACCGGGGATACGACAGTAATAAAATCAGACAGTCTCTCGCAGACCGGAATATCACCGCCTGTATTCCGCCGAAGAAGAACCGGAAATCAAAGCCGCCTTACGACTGGCATCTGTATAAAAAGCGTCACCTCATCGAAAATATGTTCGCAAAGCTCAAAGACTGGCGGCGTGTCGCAACACGATACGACCGGTGCGCT
This sequence comes from Zymomonas mobilis subsp. mobilis ATCC 10988, assembly GCF_000175255.2. NCBI lineage: Bacteria > Pseudomonadati > Pseudomonadota > Alphaproteobacteria > Sphingomonadales > Zymomonadaceae > Zymomonas > Zymomonas mobilis. The sequence goes on from NC_017262.1 coordinate 1,813,206, forward strand.
CACACATTCATGTCAGCAATCCATATCGCAGCAAGTTTCATCTTCTATCTCAAAGAATGAGTCCTGAGCCTAGAGTAAATAATTAAAAATCCCCCTAAATGAAAGGAATATCGGGCAAAAATAGCCAAATAACCCTAAAAATAGAGCCTATTTTTAACCTATTGATTTTAAAGGATTTTTTTTGCATGCCCAAAAAAGAGGGTCAAATAAAGGGTCAAAAAGACTTCACGATGTCAAAAAACAGATCGCGATCTTAACGCTTCTTTTGGCTTTTACAAAAGGAAACGATCGGAAATTATGGCAAGAATGAAATTAGGTTATCTATTTACCCCATATCCTACCGATCATAATTATTCCGATTGACCCATAAAAACCTCATTCTCACTGTCTCCTTTGCAAAAGGAATAGGCCTTTTTATCTCGACTTCTAGAATAGAAAAAAGCCTAAAATTGGCCGCTTAAAACTTACTTCTCGTCAATAATCATCAATAAAAAAGGGAGCCTTTTCACGGACTCCCTCTTTCAAATCTCAATATATTTGAGCGATTAGGCGATAGCCACCTGTTCGGATAAACGAACCAGTTGTTCGCTAGCACCCAATTCGCCAAGATCGGTCAGGGGCGTGGGATAGGCACCCGTAAAGCAAGCATCACAATATTGCGGCTGAGCATCATTGCGACCCTCTTCACCGACCGCACGATAAAGGCCATCCATCGAAATAAAAGCTAAACTATCAGCGCCGATATATTCTGCCATCTGTTCGACAGTCATTTTAGCCGCCAACAATTTTGCCCGCTCCGGCGTATCTACACCATAAAAACAGCTATGACGGGTCGGTGGGCTGGCAATCCGCAAATGGATTTCCTTGGCACCCGCATCCCGAAGCATTCTGATGATTTTGACGCTGGTTGTGCCTCTGACAATAGAGTCATCAACTAGAACCAACTTCTTGCCTTTAATCAAGGCACGGTTGGCATTGTGCTTCAGCTTCACGCCCAAATGACGGACTTGATCGCCCGGCTGAATAAAGGTGCGTCCAACATAATGGGAACGGATAATACCCAATTCAAACGGCAAAGAAGATTGCTGGGCATAACCGATAGCGGCAGGCGTTCCTGAATCTGGCACAGGAATAACCATATCGGCATCAACCGGATTTTCGCGCGCCAATTCGATCCCGATAGATTTCCGAACGGAATAAACCGAGGTGCTACCGATCAAAGAATCCGGTCTCGAAAAATAGACATGCTCGAAAATGCAGGGGCGAGGCTTCTGCTTTTTAAAGGGATGAATAGATTGCAGCCCTTTTTCCGAAATAATAATCAGCTCACCCGGTTCGACCTGACGGATATAGGTTCCGCCAATAATATCGAGAGCAACCGTTTCGGAAGCGACAACAAAAGTTTCCCCGACTTTACCGAGAACCAGCGGGCGAATACCCAGCGGATCACGACAGGCAATCATGCCTTCCGGCGTCAGACAGACGAGAGAATAAGCGCCCTCAACCTGTTTTAAAGCATCAATGAATCGGTCTAACAGGCTGCGATAGCTTGAGGTCGCAACCAGATGGATAATCGTTTCAGTATCCGACGTGGATTGAAAGATAGATCCATGACGCACCAACTGATGGCGCAAAGTTTCGGCATTGGAAATATTGCCGTTATGAGCAATCGCAAATCCGCCCGAAACCAGTTCGGCATAAAGCGGCTGAACATTGCACAAGGTGCTGGCACCGGTGGTTGCATAGCGGACATGGCCGATAGCACATGATCCGGGCAAGCTGCGGATAGCATCGTCACGGTCAAAGTTACCCGCAACGTGACCAACAGCACGACGGGAGTGGAAATTTTTCCCATCCCAGCTGGTGATACCGGCGGCTTCCTGTCCGCGATGCTGTAAAGCATGTAGTCCGAGAGCTACGACGGCAGCGGCTGTATCTGCGCCCCAAATACCGAAAACACCACATTCTTCATGAAGGGTATCATCAGATGCCCCATTATCTAAAGATTCAGTTGTCGTCGTCAGGGTAGAGATAGAGTCGGAAAAGAGTTCGCTCGAAAGGCTAGGCGACATATTTCAATCCGGCTGAAATTATCAGGTTGGGGGATAATACGCTTTTTTAACGGATTTGTCCTCCCCATTCTGATTAATTTTTAAGCAACGATTTCCAAGAAAAAAGGAGGCCACTTTACTGATATAAGATAATCACAGCGCCCATTACATAAAATCTCGTTTTTTATAATAAGCGATTGAATAATATCCCGTTTTTCTTTTCAAAAACAAAAAATCGGGAATATTTTTGTTACTTACGCGTGATTAGGAAGCACTCAAATAGTATGACAGATTTAAGACAAACAAAAATATCTGATGCTCACCCGCTATCAGGATATAGTCTCTTTTAAAGAGAAGATACCCTGATTCTTTTTTGATTTTAAAATTTTACCGCGTTATTTTTTCATTATAGTAATCAATATTCTTTCTAAAAACCATTCTCATCAAGACAAGATATGAGGCTGCGCCCAATCACATTCCTGATAGATAAAATCGAGATTTCCGGTTTGGTGATAGCGCGCCAATAATCTGTCAGAAAGGCTTTGACCGCTTTCTAAAATCTCACCTATCGGAGCCAAATAGCGGCTTTCATCCTGACCTTTGTCATTCAAAATAGCCCGTCTTTTCAAAGCGTCATTCATCAGTGGCCAAAGCTGTCGTCCCAAATCAAGCAAAGATTGGCGACCTCCAATCAGGGTTTTTAAACCTTTTTTCGGCACTTCATTCCGCAAGTTTCGATAGTCATCCATGCTCCAGCTTTTGATAATATCTGAAGCGGTATCCAGTAATTCGGAATCGTAAAGGATGCTGATCCAAAAAGCGCTTAAAGCGGGCGACATCATCGCCGAAGCCCCATCTGCCCCTCTCATTTCAAGATAGCTTTTCAGGCGCACTTCAGGAAAAGCCGTAGAAAGATGGTCAACCCAATCTGATAATATTGGCTTTTCGTTGGGGAGGGCAGGTAACTCGCCCCTCAAGAAAGCGCGGAAATCCTGACCAGACGCATCAATATAGCGGCCATCCCGATAGACGAAATACATTGGAACCGACAGCATATAGTCAATATAGCGTTCATAGCCGAAATCATCATCAAAGACGAAAGGCAAAATACCCGTGCGATGGGGATCAGTATCCGTCCATATATGGCTGCGATAGGATGAAAAGCCGTTAGGGCGTCCTTCCAAAAAAGGCGAATTAGCAAAAAGAGCGGTTGCCAAAGGCTGTAATGCCAAGGAAACTCGAAATTTTTTGACCATATCCGCTTCGCTGCCATAATCGATATTGGATTGAATAGTGCAGGTGCGAAGCATCATATCCAGACCGAGCTTGCCAACTTTTGGCATATATTTGGTCATGATTTTATAACGGCCTTTAGGCATTAAAGGCAGGTCGCTACGCTTTTTGTCAGGCCAAAGACCCAATCCCAAAAAGCCTAATCCTAATTCATCGCCAACTTCTTGTGTTTGCTGGATATGGCGACATATTTCGTCATAGCTTTCATGGATAGTGCTACGAGGCGCGCCCGAAAGTTCAAACTGGCCTGCTGGTTCAAGGCTGATCGCGCCGTCATCTCCACTTAGGCCGATAATTTTATCATTTTCGTAAATCGGCTGCCAACCAAAGCGGGTAAATCCTTGTAACAGATCACAAATGCCGCCTTTTTCTTCATAGGAAGGGGCTTGATGGTTCTGTTTTTTATAAACCAGTTTTTCATGCTCTGTGCCAACGCGCCATTGCGCCTTCGGTTTTTCACCAGCCTGAAAAATCCGTAAGAGATCATCGCGACTTTCAATCGGATGATTTTGGCTGCTGGATGTCTGACGCGTGCTCATAACACAAGATATAGTCCCTCTATCCAAAGGCTGCCAATCTATTTAGTCGCAACTTTTAGTCCGCTCTGATAGATTTTTTCTATAGATGGATTGAATTATACTAGAGTGAAAATTATTATTTAAAGGCATAGCAAGGATATTGCTTTGTTGCCGCCTGATCTTCGGATTTCCCCGAAATGGATCGCACTCCCCAACGGGCTTGAACAAAGCCTATCAAAAAACACGCATCCCGCACCATATCAAGGCAAGATATTAGGCCGCTTTCAGTAAATCTTTTCTGATAATGCTATCTTTTACCAATGGTTTTTACAGATTGGCCTGTCTTGGTTGTTTTTGCCAATCTCCGGCGGCGGCCATCCATAAAGCAGTTGCTGCAATAGCCGCCGTATCCGCTCTAAGAATACGGGGGCCTAAAGATACCGGAACGGCTTGTTTTACGGCGTTAATCATGTCCCGTTCTTGATCGGTGAAACCTCCCTCAGGACCCACCAAAATAGCCGCCGCCATTTTCCTTTTGGAAAGGGCTTCAATCATAGGTTCGCCACCCGTCTCATCAGCAAAGAAAAGCGCCCGATCTTCCGGCCATTCCGCTAACAGAGATTTTAAAGAACAGGCCTCTGTCACTTCTGATAGGCTGGTTCGACCGCATTGTTCTGCGGCTTCGACAATATGTGCCTGTAATCTTTCAAGATTGACCCGATCGACAATTGTCCGCTGAGTTATAACCGGTGTGATGCGAGCTACACCTAATTCACAGGCCTTCTCATAAATCCAATCAATCCGGCCTTTTTTAATAGGCGCGGTCAATAGCCATAAGTCAGGAATAGATTCTTTTTCATTGAGATGATGCGTAATTTTCAGCTGTAAATGTTTCCGGCCAGCCTCAATCACTTCGCCCAGCCATTCGCCGGTAAGATTATCGAAAAGAACAAGCTGACTTCCCATTTTAAAACGCATAACCGACAGAAGATAATGCGCCTGCGCCCGATCAGGGGTAATAACCGCCTCCAAAGAGAGCTTTTCTTCAACATAGAGGCGGGGCAGGGTGTTTACAGGCCAAGCCGGTTCAGCGACCATAGGAAATTCTTCTTCTCGTTAACATCTTTGCCCTCACCTAAAGGAAGGTCATAACGGCTTCAACCGTAATCCTTTTTCAGCTTTTTCGGCGTGGCATTCTACCAGCAAGACAATATTACAATAATGTCTATTATTTATGCTTATTGGTTTATCTTAAGCGGTTTTAAAACCGAAAAATCTTAAAATAAGGTATTGTACATATTTCAAGCCCAATAAAGGGAAGACGCGACATCTCAATAAACTGAATGCTCGCAATGCGGCGTCCAATAGAAAGGCCTTTTTACCTTTCTTTTAACATGCCCCTCATCTAACCGTGCAAATAGCCAAGCCGGTCAGGCTGTTTAATCGGCTCCGCACCATAAAAAAGAGACAAGCCACTGCCTGCCGTTAATTGTCCTACCCTATATAGGTCGAATTGCTTTTCTTTGGACAGCTTTAATAGCTCTTGTCGCTTATTAGCTGCGCAAGCCATAATCAGCTGATAATCATCGCCTGCCGTTACAGCCTGTAGTCGGGTCGATTTTGTATCACCAAAACAGCTTATCGCTTCGGATGAAAGCGGCACTCTATCCAAACGGATACGAACCGCCAAGCCGCTGGCATTGGCAATTCTCTCGGCATCAATCAGTAGACCATCGGAAATATCAGCCATGGCATGGACATGCGGCGCTAACCAAATGCCTTCTTTTAAACGAGGCTCTGGCGAACGATAGGCCTGCACCAATTTTTCTTGAGCCGAATGGTTGATATTTTTTTTCTGTTTAAGAAGATTCAATCCAAAACCAGCATCACCAATAGGCGAGGTCACCCATAACTCGTCACCTTCTTTGGCCGCGCGCCGATCAGGCACACCACAAGACGGCGCAAGACCAATCACGGTCATTGCCGAAAAATGACCCGTATGCCGGGGAACCGCGACGGTATCACCGCCTAATAAAGGAAGGTTATATTGATGACAGACAGATTCCAGACCTTTTAAAAAAGCCTGATCCCATTTGTAATCGGGGCCCAAACTATAGCCCATCAAAGCCCCGATAGGCTTTGCCCCTTTGGCTGCCAGATCAGAAAGATTAACGCCGACCAGCTTTTGTGCGACAGTTTCCGGCGGATCACTGGGGAAATAATGGACATTTTCCACAATAATATCATGGGACAACACCAAATCACCCGATGGGCGAGGCAGAACCGCCGCATCATCGGACAGATTTCGGGCGGCCGGATCTCCGGCAATCTGGCGTAACGCCGTGATAAAAGCCTGTTCCCGACCGGACATTGTCATCCCTATGATATATTAAGCGTTATTTGATGAACGCAGTTTTTTGGCAACCGTATCCAGCAAACCGTTTACGAAATTCTTTTCTTGACGGTCATAGAAGGCATTCGCAACGTCAATATATTCGCTGATAACCGTTGCGGTTGGAACATCGGGACGAGCCAATAATTCATAAGTTCCGGCGCGCAAAATCTGGCGCATCGGACGATCTAAGCGATCGAGGCTCCATCTTTCCGACAGATTTTCAGAAATAACGCGATCTATTTCTTCACAACGCGTACCAACCCCTCTGACAATATCGTCAAAAAAGCTCGGTTCGGCCTTGGTATAGGTCGCATCTTCAATCGTCGCGCCTAAACGATACTGATGGAATTCATCCAACAGAATATTGAGCGGCGTTTTTTCCATTTCGCGTTGATAGAGTGCCTGAACGGCAGCCAATCTGGCTGCCGAACGGGCGTTTTTATGAGGGCGTTTTTGCGTTTGCGCCATTATTTATTAAGCCTTGATATCACAGATTCAGCGTGAGCAGGCAGGCCTTCAGCCTTTGCCAAAGTCACGGCCGCAGGGCCAATCTTACTTAAAGCCTCTTGCGAGCAATTAAGATAAGTGGTGCGCTTCATAAAGTCGATAACCGACAATCCAGAAGAGAAGCGCGCACGACGACCGGTTGGCAAAACATGGTTCGGGCCACCAACATAATCGCCGATGGCTTCCGGCGTATAACGGCCAAGGAAGACCGAACCAGAGTGGTGCACATTGGCAAATAAAGCATCAGGATCGGCCACCGCCAATTCAAGATGTTCCGGTGCCAGACGGTCAACCAAAGCAGGGGCTTCGTCCAAAGACTGCACCAAAATAGTGGCGCCGTGTTTGTCCCAGCTTTCGCGGGCAACCTTTTGGGTTTCCAGTTTTTCCAGTCTTCTTCCAACGGCTTCGATCGTTTTTTCGATCAAATCTTCGGAATCAGAAATCAAAATTGACTGGCTGGTCGGGTCATGTTCAGCCTGACTTAAAAGATCGGCCGCCAACCATTCGGGATCGTTGTCCTTATCGGCAACCACCACGATTTCAGACGGGCCTGCCACCATATCAATGCCGACCTGACCGTAAAGCTGACGCTTAGCTTCAGCCACCCAAGCGTTACCGGGGCCGACAACGACATCAACCGGTTTGATCTTTTCAGTTCCCAAGGCCAAAGCCGCGACAGCCTGTGCGCCACCAATTTTCCAGATTTCATCGACTTCGGAAATCACAGCAGCGGCAATCACGGCTGGATTGACAAAGCCATCTGGAGTTGGGGTCACCATAACCAGACGCTTCACACCAGCGACCTTTGCTGGCACGGCATTCATCAAAACAGAAGAACAATAAGCGGCACGTCCACCCGGAACATAAAGACCGGCGGCTTCAACGGCCTGCCAACGAACACCCATACGAACGCCAGCGGCATCGGTCATCTCGCTGCTTTCAGGCAGCTGGTTTTCGTGGCAGTAACGAATACGGGTCGCAGCCAGTTTTAAAGCGTCCATCAATTCCGAAGGCAGGGAATCACAAGCCTTCTTGATTTCTTCTTGGGTCAGCTGCCATCCACCCTTATTCAGATCATGACGATCGAATTTCTGGGTCAATTCGGCAATAGCAACGTCACCCCGTTTTTTGACATCGGCAATAATGGCCGAGACATCACGGGAAACATCGCCTTCGCTTTCCCGTCTTTCATCAACTAACCGAGTAAAATCAGCTTGGAAATCAGCCTTACGGCTATCTAATTTAAGCAACATTATCCGCAACTCCTACCAAACGGCGGAAATTTTCAACCAAGGGCGCAATATCGCCCGCCCGCATTTTGAACGCGGCACGGTTGACAATCAGACGAGCGGAAATCGGCATAATTTTTTCGACTTCAACCAACCCGTTTTCTTCCAAGGTGCGCCCTGACGAGACGAGATCGACAATCCGGCCCGCAAGACCCAGAGCAGGGGCGATTTCCATCGCACCATTGAGCTTAATACACTCAGCCTGAACCCCGCGAGCCTCGAAATGTCGATGCGTCAAATGCGGGTATTTGGTAGCAACACGGACATGGCTCCATTCCCGTGGGTCATCATCTTTCGCAAGCCTTTTCGGCTCCGCTATAGAAAGACGACAGTGACCGATATCAAGGTCAACTGGCGCATAAAGCTCGGGATAGCTGAATTCTTCAATAACATCGGAACCGACAATACCCATCTGGGCAGCCCCATGCGCAACAAAGGTTGCAACATCAAAGGCGCGAACCCGAATAATTTCGATATCGGGGCGGTTCGTTTTGAAGCGCAGCAACCGGCTTTCTTTATCCAGAAAGGCCGGCTCAGGAATGATACCGGCGGCTTCCAACATAGGAAGCGCCTCTTTCAGAATACGACCTTTCGGGATAGCAAAGACAAGCGGTTTAGTCATGATGGAGGTTCCATACCCCTTGAAGCCCTATTCAGCAAGAAAAGGCGACATAAAAAGGCGAAAAAAAACAGATAAAAGAGAAGTCAGGCTATTCCTGCCTTAAAGGCGTGTCCAGTTTCAGTCTTAAAGCATGAATCCGGTCAGGTAATAGGTCTGATAGCGCCTTATGGACCATTCTTTCCCGACTGATTCGGCTTTCATTTTCAAATGCTTGGGAAACAAGGGTTACCGTAAAATGGCTTTCGCTCCGATGCGGATGACCGGCATGACCAGCATGCTTGTTGCTATCATCTTCAATGACCAGTGTCTCCGGCGAGAAAGCAGCCTCTAAACGTTCCCGCATTAAACGCGTGACGGGGCCTTCATTATTGTCGGATGGACTGGACATATTCATAAAATTTCCCTCGGCTTTGGGTTTATCGCTATAACAGCCTATTCTAAATTGAGATGATTTGAAAATTTTCCAGACTAATTTTTATTTTTAGGCTCGAAGGATGCCAGAATAACGGGATTTTAATGGCTATTCTTACAGAAAATTCTTGGAAAAATGGCCTGAATGACAAGGCCGTCATCGCGCTTCTCTTCGCAAATGAGGGTTTTAATGGATCGGTAAAAATTTCGAGGGATAACGGCTTCTCATTTTAAAATATTCAGCAATCTGTCCGATCAAAGAAAGCGGTTATTATCCTTTTACCCTCGATCCTCGAAAATAGGACGGAGTAGTCTCTTTTAAAAAGACTCCTCCGCCCCAATATTATCAATTATTCAAATCAATCAGTCTCTCTGCCCGACTTAACGCCATAATCGGGAAGAATTGCCGATAAAAATCATAACGCAGCATAAACGCCCGTGACAGTTCAGCGCCTTGAAGCAATCGTTTCGACAAAGCCGGATCATCCAACTTGATCGTCTGACCCACGCCATAACCGGGGAATCCGGTGCCGGTGAATTCTTCTTCTTTCCAGCTACCATCCTGCTCTTGGCGATCAATCAGATAATGGCATCCCTTGGCAATGGCTTCATAATCTTCGGGACGATTGGCCGCGATCAACCCCATCAAAGCCCAAGCGGTCTGGGACGGCGTAGTTGGGCCCTTCCCAATGGAATCAATCTCCATATAGGAAGAGCAGCTTTCGCCCCAACCGCCGTCTTCCTGCTGATGTGCGACCAGCCAATCGCAAGCCTTCGTGATGTAAGGCTGGGTCATATCTTCACCGATCGCCGCCAAAGCAGGCAGAACCGCACCGGTGCCATAGATATAATTAACGCCCCAACGACCAAACCACGCGCCTTCGGCTTCCTGTTCGGAACGGACATAGTCGATCGCTTTTTGGATGACCGGCATATCGCGGGACAGTCCCAAGGTGCCAAAGGCCTCTAAAACATGCGCCGTTACATCGACTGAAGGCGGATCAATAGATTCTCCGAAATCACAAAAAGGAATTTTGGAAAGGATACTTCTGTTATTATCCTTATCAAAGGCTCCCCAACCGCCACATTCGCTTTGCATGGCGATCAACCAATTAACCCCACGGGTAATGGCATCCTCAACGCCTTTCTTTTGCCACTCTTCCTTATCACGATAAGAGGAAAGGGCGATCAAAGCGACGGCGGTATCATCGGTATCGGGATAGCGATCATTGGCATATTCAAATGCCCATCCACCGGGTTCAACATCAGGTAGTTTGATTGACCAATCGCCTTTGACTTTGACCTGTCGAGCCAAAAGCCAATCGGCGGCCTTATCCATTTCCGGCGTAAAACGATCCTCGGCCTTGGCGTCTTTTAACGCCATCAAGGCCAACATTGTATCCCATACCGGACTATTGGTGGCCTGTATCCAAGAAGACTCGCCTCTGTCATGTCGCCAACCGGGATCATCCAAAGCCGACAAAGCCTTGGCCATCACCGGATGATAAAGCTGATAGCCTTCACCATGTAACGCCATCAAACCATAGACCCAAGGCGGCTGAATTCCACCCCAACCGCCATCGGCATCCTGATGCCGGATAATCCATTCCAAAACGTGACGGATAGCGGCTTCACGCAAGCTATTGCGCTTTAACAGATTGGACTGAACCCAATGTAATCCACGGTCAGTGGTTCGGAAAAATTGCGACCAAAGATTGATGCCTTCTTTTTTCGGCAATTCATAATCAAAGCGAGCGCGGCCTTCTGGAAACAGTTCATCCAAGCGGTCTTGGGGGCGCAGCGGGCGGCTTGGTCGTCTCGCGGACAGAATAGCAATCGGCACCATGGTTGCCCGCGCCCATTGGGCAAAATTATAAATCGAAAAGACAAAATTATCAGGGAACCAGATAATTTCAGGGGGAAGGTTAGGGGTCTTTTCCCAAGGCCATTCCCCGATCAACGCCAGCCAATAACGGGTAAAGACACGGATATTTTTTAATCCGCCTTTTTCTGCAATCCATGTTGCCGCTTTTTTCAAAACAGGATTGTCGGCAGAATACCCCAAAGACCGCAAAGCCGCATAGGCTTCAACCGTGGCATTGATATCGCCATTTCCAGCGCCAAAATAGACCCCCCAAGAGCCATCTTCCCGCTGCATTTCCAAAAGAGCATTGCCCAATCTTGGACGAAGCGGATGATCTTCCAGACCCAAAAACCACAAGGCCAGACACCATTCTGCTTCCATCGAAGCATTGGATTCCACGGCACCGACCCAATGACCATCGGGCTTTTGTTGTCCGATCAACCAGTCACAGGCTGAAACAAGGGTATTATTCAGACTATTCCCCATAGTCTTGAATATCGTTTTGTCGACTTTTGCCGTCGGTTCAGGCCGCCGATTCGGTCTTCTCAGGGTATCCGTTCCGATTATGGTATCGGAAGCCGGTTTATACGAGGTTTTTTCAGCCCCGAAAATCTTCTTCATTAACAAGCGACTTAAGCTATTCATTCTGTCAATACCCATACGAAACAGACAAATTTATTTGAATGATGCACGGCCAGCTTGCGCTGACGGCACCAGTTTTTTGATATCGTCGAACACCGTCGCCCATTCGCTTTCCGACATTTTGATAAAGCCGAGGCTTCTTAGAAAAAAAGCGCCCTCGGCCGCAAAAAGCATGGTGCGGATATGCCTTGCCTCTTCGGATTGTCCCAAATTTTTCTCCATCCATCTGGCATACCATGCCTGTATTTTCTTCAGATGATTGGGCGATTGCAGTAACGTCACCAACATGCCTACCATGCGGGCGCTGGTGGCATCATCAATCTGGCTGGATGCCTGCACATAAGCACGGGCTTCTCCGGCGGGACTATCATCCGATTGGCTATATTCCTTTACTTCACAATCAAAAGCAGCAAACCAGCGGTCAATCAAAGCCGTAATCAAATCGTCTTTGCTACCGAAACAATATTGTAATCCGCCCTTGGTAATGCCCGCCTCTTTGGCCACTGCTTCGAGAGTCATTGCGGTTGCGCCTGCTCTTTGAACCAGTTGTTCCGCAGACTTCAAGACCCTTTCCCTGTCAATGGTTCTGGGGCGTGCCATAAATACCTCATTATTTCATTCCATCCGGCTGGAATTAAACTAGAAATTTTTTACTTTCAAGCTATATCTAAGAAGGATATCGCGAGACAGGAAAGGACAAGGCTCTTTAACTTCGATATTCCAAGAGCCGGAATATGGGGACAAGTTTGGCGGAAAGAGACAGAAAAAGCACTTCCGAACGATTCCACGGACGGGTATCAGGGCAGGATCGCCTTTGCGAGCATCCCGGCTGCACCAAGCTCGGCGAGTTTAAAGCGCCTCGTCAAGCGGGCGAAACACCCCCCGAAGGGGGCGATAGCCGCTGGCATTGGTTTTGCCTCGAACATGTGCGCGCCTTTAATAATAGCTATAATTATTTTGAAGGCATGTCCGAGGAAGAAATCTATCACGAACAGCGTCCCTATAGTGGTTGGGAAACAGAAAGCCGTGCCTTCGCCACCAATGGCAGCACCCCCCCGCCACGCTGGGCTGATTTCAAAGACCCCCTTGATGCGGTGGCTGCCCGCTTTAAACGATCAGGCGATAAAGGTTTTTTTCATCGCCAAAGCGGAAAGCGTGTTTCCCCTTCTGATGAAAAGGCCTTAAAAACGCTAGGACTTGAAGCCGGAGCCGATCGGGGTAAACTTCGTAAAAGATATGCCGAATTACTGCGGCGCTATCATCCTGACCGCAATGGAGGCAACCGCTCTTATGAGAAGGCATTACAGGATGTTATCGCCGCTTATACGCATTTGAAATCCTCTGCTGTTTTTGCCTAATATCACAAGTTATTCTCAAGGAAAGATCATGGCTGAGTTCGACAATTTTCAATCTGACAGTGAAACGGTTCTCGACGCGCCGGATATCAAGGTAAAGGTAAGGGATGTCTTCGGCATTGATTCCGATATGGAAGTCCCTGCTTTTTCGATTGCCGATGAACGGGTGCCGGATCTTGATCCAGCTTATATCTTCGACAAAGAAACGACCCTCGCGATTTTGGCAGGCTTTGCCTATAATCGGCGGGTAATGGTGCAGGGCTATCACGGCACCGGTAAATCTTCTCATATCGAACAGATCGCTGCACGGCTGAAATGGCCGACCATGCGCGTCAATCTCGATGCCCATATCAGCCGTATCGACTTAATCGGCCGCGATGCAATCGTGCTGCGCGATGGTCAGCAGATCACCGAATTTCAAGAAGGCATCCTGCCTTGGGCTTTGCAAACGCCAACAGCCTTGGTGTTTGACGAATATGATGCCGGTCGTCCTGATGTGATGTTCGTGATCCAACGCGTTTTGGAAACCAGTGGCAAGCTGACTTTACTGGATCAAAATCGTGTTATCCGCCCCAATCCTTATTTCCGTTTGTTCGCAACCGCGAATACCGTTGGCTTGGGCGATACCAGCGGCCTTTATCACGGCACGCAACAAATTAACCAAGGCCAAATGGATCGTTGGAATATCGTTACAAGGCTGAATTACCTCCCGTCTGAAACGGAAGAAAAGATCATCCTTGCCAAACGCCCCGACTATGACAGCGAAGAAGGTAAAAAGCTGATTGCCCGTATGGTCAACGTTGCAGACCTGACCCGCGCAGGCTTTATCAACGGCGATATCTCAACCGTGATGAGTCCTAGAACCGTTTTAAGCTGGGCTGAAAATGAATCCATTTTCAAAGACACGGCTTTTGCCTTCAAGGTTTCTTTCCTGAATCGTTGTGACGAATCCGAAAGACCGCTGGTGGCTGAATATTACCAACGTGTTTTTGGTCAGGATTTACCGCTGGACTAATATGTAATGAAAGAGCCGCGCACCATGGCTGACGATACCCAATTCGATAAATTCCGGCAGTATTTAAGCGGTGTTGCCCGTGCGATTGCGGATAAGCCTGGTCTGGATGTCCGTTTTACGACCCAAACGCCTTCAATGAAGGATAGTGTGATCTCGGTGCCGATGCCCGACAGATTGCTTTCGCCTGAAAATGTAGCTTTGGCGCGTGGGGTAACCGACGCTTTCGCCTTGAAAGCAAAATGGCATAATCCGCTGTTACATGCCGAAAAAAGACCGATAGATGCCCAAGCCAGCCATATCCTCGATGGGCTGGAACAAGCACGGGTAGAATCGCTTGGCGCGCAAGCGATGGATGGCGTGCGGCAAAATTTGAAAGTGGCCTTGGAATCCGAATTATCCAAGACCAATTTGTCGCAAATCAAAATTCGGGAAGAAGTGCCGTTAGACATCGCCCTGCCGCTGTTATTGCGGGAAAGAATGACCGGCGATGCCCCGCCAGAATCGGCTAAAAAAGCCTTGGAGCTCTTGCGCCCTTGGGTAGCAGAAAAGGCCGATCAAGCCTTGGATGCGTTGGCGCAATCGGCTTCCGATCAATCGAGTTTCACCTCTCAAGCCTTAAATCTGTTGCAAGATTTACAAATCATCTCGCTACAAGATCAGCCGGAAACCAAGCCCACGGATTCTGATGATGCCAATGGCGAAGATGAGGATGAAACACCGAAAGGGGCAGAAAGCAAACCCGATCAAGGCGATGAAGACAGCAGCAGCGAAGCCACCGAAATGAAGGGGCAGGGGCAACAAGCCGATGACTCGGAGGAAATAACCTCTTCTACCAGTCATGACGGTGAAGACGGTGAAGAACAAGAAAATGGCGGCGGCGATGACGAAGGTGAAGGATTATCTCCCGATGCCTCCGGCCAGAAAATGCTTTCACCTAATGCCTTTGATTATAAAATCTATACGACGCGCTATGACGAGGTCGTCGCTGCCCATGATCTCTGCGATGAAGAGGAATTGCGGCGGCTGCGTTCTTATCTCGATCAGCAGTTAAACGCCCTTCATGGCATGGTGACACGGCTGGCCAATCGCCTTCAACGCCGATTACAGGCGCAGCAAAACCGCCATTGGGACTTCGATCAGGAAGAAGGCCTGTTGGACTCCGCTCGTTTATCACGCGTGGTCGCCAATCCTTTGTTGCCTCTTAGCTATAAGATCGAAAGAGAGGCCAGCTTTAAAGATACAGTCGTTACCGTCCTGATCGACAATTCTGGTTCGATGCGCGGACGCCCTATTTCAATCGCCGCGATTTCTACGGATATTTTGGCTCGGACATTGGAACGTTGCGGGGTCAGAACCGAGATTCTCGGCTTTACAACGCGGGCATGGAAAGGCGGCAACAGCCGCGAAGATTGGATGAATAATGGTCGTCCAGCAGCCCCGGGGCGCTTAAATGATCTAAGGCATATTATTTATAAAGAAGCAGACGAACCGTGGCGGCGAGCGAAAAATTCGCTTGGCCTGATGATGCGGGAAGGGTTGTTAAAAGAAAATATCGACGGCGAAGCCTTATTATGGGCGCATAATCGCCTTTTGGCACGGCAAGAAGATCGCCGTATCCTGATGGTGATTTCCGATGGTGCGCCGGTGGATGATTCCACACTTTCCGTCAACAGTAGCAGCTTTCTTGAAAAGCATCTTCGGAAAGTCATCGACTGGATTGAGAATAAATCACCGGTAGAATTGCTGGCGATTGGTATCGGCCATGATGTGACCCGCTATTATAAACGGGCTGTAACGCTGATGGATGCTGAGCAACTGGGCGGCGCTATTGTCGAACAACTGGCGGCGCTTTTTGACGATAAAAAATAGCCGGAAAATCATGATGGTTGCCACAAAAAAAAGCCCGATAAAATCGGGCTTTTTTATTATAAGAAAGGCCAATCCTAGAAAGGCACATCATCATCCAAATCATCGTCAAAAGGCGCATAATCAAAGCCGACGCTGCTTTTGCCCAATTCATTGTTAGACGATCCGGCATTACTACCGCCACCAAAACCGCCGCCGCCGTTGAAATCACCGCCGCCACTGCGACCATCCAACATCACAAGGCTGGCATTAAATCCTTGCAAAACAACTTCGGTTGAATAGCGATCCTGACCGGACTGATCCTGCCATTTACGGGTTTGCAGCTGGCCTTCAATGTAGACTTTGCTGCCTTTCCGCAAATATTGCTCGGCAACTTTCACCAAACCTTCACTGAAGATGGCGACAGAATGCCATTCGGTTTTTTCACGCCGTTCACCACTATTGCGATCACGCCATGTTTCAGAGGTCGCAATCTGTAAATTAGCCACTCTGTTACCATTGCTAAAGCTTCTTATTTCGGGGTCACGCCCCAAATTACCCAGCAAAATAACTTTGTTGACACTGCCTGCCATAAAATTCCCTCGACACTATTCGTTGTTCTTTCCATAGCCGTTTTTTTCGGTTTTTCCAAAGGCTTTCCTGAAAAGCCCTCGGCAAAAACACATTTTAAAGCCCAAACATTCGGGCAACATGGAAAACGATTGTCGAAGCAACATAGGCAAGGGTGAACAGATAACCCAAGGTGAATAACGGCCATTTCCAACCATTGGTTTCACGACGGATCACAGCGATAGTGGACAGACATTGCGGCGCAAAAACAAACCACGCCAGAAAAGCCAGGGCTTGCGATAATGGCCAGGCTTTTCTAAGCGTTTCGATCAGGGATTCTTGCGTTTTTTCTTCATCGCTACTGTCAATTGAATAGACTGTTGCCAAGGCGCTAACCGCGACTTCACGCGCCGCCATAGCGGGAATAACGGCCATGGTCATCGCATGATTAAAACCGGCAGGCTTCATGATTGGGTCAAGGGCTGCCGCCACCCGTCCGGCAATAGAATATTCACTTTGCGGCACGCCTTCCGGCGCACGCGGAAAGGCCAAAACAGCCCATAAAGCGACCGATACCGTCAAAATGATCGTGCCAGCGCGCTTTAAAAAGATCATCGCTCTTTGCCATAATCCTAACATAATATCGCGCAAGATCGGCATTTGGTAACGCGGCATTTCGATCAGAAACAGGCCGGATTTGCCTTTAGCGAGGGTATAGCGGAAAATCAAAGCCACCAGCATAGCGGCAACAATACCCGCAACATACAGCAAGAACATTACCAAGCCTTGCAAGCCAATCTTCAAACCGATTTCCTTATCAGGCACAAAAGCACCAATAAGAACACTATAGACAGGAAGACGCGCAGAGCAGGTCATCAAAGGCGCGATCAAAATCGTCGTTAAACGGCTTTTCGGGTCTTCGATCGAACGGGTCGCCATAATGCCGGGAATGGCACAGGCAAAAGAGGATAACAGCGGAATAAAGGCACGGCCAGTCAAGCCCACTTTTGCCATCAATCTGTCCATCAAGAAGGCTGCCCGCACCATATAGCCGGAACCTTCCAAAAGCAGGATAAACAAAAACAGGATTAAAATCTGGGGCAAAAAGACCAGAACGGAGCCGACACCGGCAATCACCCCATCGACAATCAAGGAACGGATCAGACCTTCTGGCAGTAACGGCCTGATATAGGCCTCAAAAGCCGTGAATCCGTCTTCAATCCAACCAATCGGGGTTTGCGACCAAGCAAAAACCGCCTGAAACATAAAAAACATCAGGCCAGCCAGAATGATCGGGCCCAAAATTGGATGCAAAACAATATCATCGATTTTCTGCGTCCAACCCTTGGGCTTGTGAACGACCTTGGTGACTTCCTTGGTCAGACGTTGGGCTTCCGGTTGGTAAGAAGAAATATCTTTTAAAACCGGCGCTCCACTCGCGGCCAAGACGGCGGCGGCTTCGCTCTTGTCGGAAGGTTGTTCGGCCATCTGATCGACCAGATGGGCAACTTCCTGTTTGACTTCTTCAATACCGCGCCGTCTGACCGCTACCGTTGGGATAACCTTGGCGCCCAGCTTTTCAGACAACAGATTGATATCAATCTTCAAACCATCACGCTCGGCCATATCGACCATGTTCAGCGCGAAAACAGTTGGAATCTTCAAGCTCAATAGCTGCAAGGCAAAACGCAAATGAAGCCCAAGATTGGTTGCATCCAAAACGACAAGCAAGATATCCGGTATTTTTTCATTCGGCATCTGGCCGAATAAAACATCACGGGTCACCCGTTCATCGGCACTTCCGGGATCAAGACTATAGGTGCCGGGCAAATCGACCACTTCAACAGGGCGACCATCCGGCAAAGCCATGTGGCCATATTTTCGTTCAACCGTCACCCCGGGATAATTGCCGACCTTCTGATGCGCGCCGGTCAAGGCGTTGAATAAGGCAGATTTCCCCGTATTCGGATTGCCAACCATGGCAATCAAAGGGTTGTGGTTGTCAATAGAGGGGGGCGAATTATCTTCGCAATGTCCGTTCATGGAAGTCAGGCCTGTCCTACAGTTGATCGGGAAGAGGACGCTTTTTCCGAAAGGGCTGGTTCCGGTGCGGCATCAGGGTCTTTAACAGAAATAACCGAAGCCTCTTGCTGTCGAATAGCAATCAATATTCTATCAACTCGACAGGCAATCGGGTCACGACTGATCGGGGCAAAATGCTGTAATTCGACTTCGGCACCTTTATGAAAACCCAAATCCCGCAAACGGCGTCCGATTTCTGGGGGTAACGCAGACCAATCGATATCCGTGATAACCGTTGCTTTCTTTAATGGCATCTCATTAAGGCGCATAGTTATTATCCTGTTCAAACCAGATTATGTTCTGTTCTTTCGCTCTTTATTAACGCCAAAACCATAATCCAAAAGTCATTCTCTTTATCTATAATGACAATATCCGATATAAGACATGCCTTGTCATAAATGGGCGGATAATGCAACTGCTTATCAATATAATGTAATATTATAACATAACAATGTTAGGTAAATCTGGCTTCACAAAGTTACTTTCTTTTACGAGGAAAGATTTTCATCAAACCCCGTTCTTTGCTATTCAAATCAAAATATTTCCATATAAAAAATACGGTTGAAAACTGTTCTTAGGACAGGCACCACCTTATTTTGTCTTTTTAGCCTTGGGTCACTCTATGCCTTATACTCCCTTCGTTCCGTTACGGATTTTTTCCGGTTTTACCATGTTGGAAGGAGCGATCGAGCCAAAAGACATCACCCAACATGCCAAAAAAATGGGTTTTCCGGCGGCGGGTATTTGTGATCGTAACGGCCTTTATGGCGTGATGACTTTTTCCGACAGCGGGAAAAAAGACGGGGTTCAGCCGATCATCGGCAGTCTGCTTGCCGTCGCTCGTCCGCTGCGTGGCGGGGAAGCCAGTGGGCAGGAATTAAAAATAGATTGGCTGTCGCTCTATGCACAGGATGAAGACGGCTATAACAATCTTTGTGCCTTGGTATCCCATGCCCATCTTGGCCGTCCGCTCGAATTGCCGCCCCATGTCTCGATGGAATTTCTGGAACAGCATAGTCAGGGGCTTCTCGCGCTTACGGGGGGTAAAGAAGGCGCTTTGGCACGCTTAATGGCGGAAGAACAGCAAAGCGAAGCCGAAGCCTATCTGACCCTTTTACAAAAAATATTTCCCGATCGTTTGTATATCGAGCTTTCCCGCCGTTCCGAAGAAATCGAGGAAGCCGCCGAAGAGGGGCTGATCGACTTGGCTTATGATCGGGATATTCCGTTAGTTGCCACTAACCCAGTGTGTTTTTTGGAAGCCGATTTTCATCCTGCCCATGATGCGATGCTCTGCATTGCTGATTCCGCTTATGTGGACAGCCCTGATCGGCGGCATAGTTCTCCCGAAGCATGGATGAAATCCGGCGAAGAAATGGCGCGGTTATTTGAAGATATACCAGAGGCCATTCAAAACAGCTTGGTGGTCGCGCAACGCTGCGCGGTTGCGGCTCCAGTCCGCAAACCGATTTTGCCCAGCCTTGCCGGTGACCGCGAAGGCGAAACCCTGATGCTTCGGAAAGATGCTTGGGCAGGGCTAGAAGCACGATTGGCGGCTATGACGACGCCCGTCGATCGCAAAGCCTATGAAGAACGGCTGCAATATGAATTAAATATCATCGAAAATATGGGATTTCCGGGTTACTTCTTGATCGTTGCCGATTTTATCAAATGGGCAAAAAGTAACCAGATCCCTGTCGGACCCGGACGCGGTTCTGGTGCCGGATCGGTTGTCGCATGGGCATTGACGATTACCAATCTTGACCCTTTGCGGTTGGGCTTGCTGTTTGAACGTTTTTTGAATCCAGAACGTGTGTCTATGCCGGATTTCGATATCGATTTCTGCGAAACGCGGCGCTCCGAAGTAATCAGCTATGTCCAGCATAAATATGGCCTCGACCATGTGGCACAGATCATCACCTTTGGACGGATGAAGGCGCGCGCCGTTTTGAAAGATACGGGCCGCGTTTTACAAATGAGCTATGGACAGGTGGATCGTCTGGCTAAATTGGTGCCCAGTCAGGCCAGTGATCCTTGGACATTGGACAGGGCATTAAACGGCGTGCCTGAAATCGCCTCGGCTTATGAAAATGAAGAAGATGTCCATCGCCTTCTTGATCTCGCGATGAAGCTCGAAGGTCTGCCGCGTCACAGCTCAACCCATGCCGCAGGGGTGGTCATCGGGGACAGGCCGTTACATCAATTAGTGCCCCTTTATCGCGATCCGCGTTCTGATTTTCCGGTGACGCAATTCGATATGAAATATGTCGAAAAAACCGGATTGGTGAAATTCGACTTTTTGGGGTTAAAAACCCTCTCGGTGCTGAACAAAGCGGTTCAAATGCTGAAAGCGCGCGGGGTAGAAGTTGACCTCGATCATATCCCCTTGGATGATGAAGCCGTTTTTGAATTGCTGAAACAGGGTGACACTGTCGGGGTGTTCCAGTTGGAATCCGAAGGGATGCGCCGCACGCTTGCTGCGGTGAAGCCGACCCGTTTTGAAGACATCATCGCCCTTGTTGCGCTCTATCGTCCGGGGCCTATGGATAACATCCCCAGCTTTGGCGCGCGTAAAAATGGTGGCGAAGAGATTGTCTATCCCCATCCTCTGCTCGAACCTGTTTTGAAAGAAACCTATGGTATCATCGTTTACCAAGAACAGGTGATGCAGGCCGCGCAGGTTTTGGCCGGTTACTCCCTTGGGGAAGCCGATCTGTTGCGGCGCGCCATGGGTAAGAAGATTCAATCAGAAATGGACGCGCAACGCTCGCGTTTTGTCGAAGGCAGTAAAAAACACGATATTACAGAAAATCAAGCGAACCAACTTTTCGACTTGATTGATAAATTCGCGGGCTATGGCTTCAATAAAAGCCACGCTGCCGCCTATGCCCTTGTTGCGTATCAAACCGCATGGCTAAAAGCCCATTACCGCGCCGAATTTTATGCCGCCGCGATGTGCTTCGATATGGCTTTGACCGACAAATTACAGGTCTTTGTTGATGATATGCGCCGCTCTGGTTTGCGCTATCTCCCGCCTGATATCAATCGCAGCCAATCCGATTTTACGGTGGAAGATGGCTGCGTTCGCTATGCCCTTGGTGCTTTGAAGGGGGTAGGTGAAAAGGCGATGGATGATATCTGTCAGGAACGTGAAAAGAACGGCGCGTTTAAAAGCCTTGATGATTTTGCCAATCGCATCAATCCCGAACATCTTAACCGGCGGCAATTGGAAAGTCTTGCTTCCGCTGGTGCCTTTG
The DNA here is from genome assembly GCF_000175255.2 of Zymomonas mobilis subsp. mobilis ATCC 10988. Classification (NCBI taxonomy): domain Bacteria; kingdom Pseudomonadati; phylum Pseudomonadota; class Alphaproteobacteria; order Sphingomonadales; family Zymomonadaceae; genus Zymomonas; species Zymomonas mobilis. The sequence goes on from NC_017262.1 coordinate 1,834,922, forward strand.
ACTCTCTTGGGGTGGATCGCTGCGCTGTCAAACAGAGCAGCGAAATGATCATTGGCACGGCGGCTAATATCCACCGTATGCGGAAAAGCGGGCAGGGTGGCCTTTTCGGTATGGAAGAAATGGCGATGCCTTCCATCAAATTACCGGAAGACAAAATATGGAGCCTGACCGAACGGATGAATGCCGAAAAGGAAGCCTTCGGTTTCTTCTTCTCTTCGCATCCGATCGACAATTACCGCTCTCTGCTTTCCGGCTTACGGATCAGAAGCCGCGCTGATATTAACCGTCTGGCACCGCCTTCCTATCCACAAGATGATGAAAATCCACAAGATTATCGTAAAAAACGGATCGCGACCCAAATGGCGGCGATGATCGAAGATGTCCGCTGGCGGGATTCTGCTCGTGGGCGGCGCTATATGATGGTCGCAGCTTCGGACGCTTCCGGCCAATTTTTTGCCAGTTGCTTTGATGAAAAAGCGACCAAAGACTTGGAACAGGCGGCCAAGGAAAAAGCCTGCGTTCTCATGGATGTCGAATTGGATTGGCGACCGGGCGACGAAGCTCCCCGTGTCTCTATCCGTGCCATTCAGCTTTGCGAAAATTTAGCCCCCTCTGTCCGCCTGAAAATGACGGTCGCAACAGGCGAAGCCGAAGCCCTACCAGCCCTATCGGAATTGGTTAATCGCTATCGCGGCGGGCAAGGGGAATTATATATCCGCGCGCTTTTGCCTGATGGCGCTTCCACCGATTTTCTGGTTGGTCGCCATTATATCCTAAGCGCCGAATTAAAAGCCAAAATCAAACGCCTGTCCGGCATCCAAGCTGTCGATCTCAAATCTTTTGTCGAAGAAAAACAGGCCAACAGCCAAAAACAGCCCGCCTATGCCTAAAGGTTATGCGGCAATCAAAAAAAAAGCCTCTCACAGTGGGAAACACTGCGACAAAAGGCGGTGCCACGAAAAGCCATGTCGCGGGGTAAAACCTCACATCATGACTTAAAGATAGGCATTTTAACCCCGTCTTATCGGGGATTTATTGTCACCCTGCTGTCATTTTCAGAAGCCTATTCATAAAGACGATAAAATTATAAGGAAGATAAAAAAATCTTTTACCTCTTTTGAATACTTGCCTCTCCTATAGGGGGCATGGTCATCACATTTCAGCTATTTTATTCTTTCTCGCCACAAGACTATTTAAAGCCTGCCATGTAAGGCCTTTTATCTAGGTTTCGCTGCCAAAAATTTTATACATTTTTGAAGCGATAATTTGAAATCGCATTTTTGGGGACAAAGATAGAATAGGTTGAGACTCAACAAACGAGGAATAAAAAATTTTAGTTTTTTCCCCTGACCGAACGATGCCGCCGGTCGCGCTCATCCCAAAATAATCGGTTATATTGTTATATTTTTAATGGGATACTTTATGTGCCTCGAACAGGCTTCCCTACAAAACTTGTTCTCAATTTATCTCTAAAAATCTTAAATTATACCCTTTGTCAACAGAACCTAGTGCCGGTTTTATTTCAACGTGGGCCGCTTAGGAACACTTTACGTTCCTTCAAACGCCTTGCCGTCAGCACAGTGATCCTTATGCCTTTGAACTAGGTTTTGTTGACAAAGGAAGGCAACCACAATTTTACGGCCGCGAGATGAAGGAAGGCGAGGAAAGATTTTCTGGTTTTGTCATAGCGTGTGGCAATGCGCCTGAACTGCTTCAGCTTATTAAACATCCAATACAATGACGGTCTTTGTGGCTCTGTCAATTATAAAGAATAGGCTTTTTTCGATTGGAACGAGGCGGGATAATAGGAAGGATGCCTCGAAAGAGTAGTTTTTCGCGGAACCTATCGCTATCATATCCTTTATCGGCGAGAAAACAGCGGGGCGTTGTCACAGGGATATCTATCAAGCTATCAGACCCAGAATAATCAGAGACCTCACCACTGGTTAGTATGAAAGCTAGAGGTAGAGAACCGCCATCAGAACGGACGCATAAGGCAGATTTTGACCATCCCCTTGTTCCCAATAACTATCCTTTCCGTCGCCATCTCCTTTATCGACTGCTTTGTGAGCAGTGGGGCGGATGACAAAAGAATACTAATTTAATTAGGGCTATAGTTATGCCCCTAGGCAAGACAATCTCCCAGTAAATTAAAAAAACAGCTTCCCCAGCTTTCAAAGCGTTCCACAGATTCCGCTGACTTCGATGATGAGCCTTTTCTCAATTTTATAAAAATCGCGGTGTCTCTTTCCTTGAGCCAGCTACTCAAAAAACGCCTAACAACACCAAAACAGGCCGTCTTTTACACAAGACGACCTGTTATATTTAAAACAATTCAGTGTTTTCTAAATCTAAAGGATAATATCCTCTTCTTGTAAGCGTTTCAGGCGCAAGGCCAGCATTGCCATACCAACGCCTTCACTGACAAAAGCGAAGCCGACGGCCAAACCCAAAAAGGCCAAAGATGTCTTGTCGCTTGAAAAGAATAGGAACAATGCGATCAAGCTATTCACAATACCCCGTAAAAGCAGCCAATTTCTTTCCGTCACAATACGGAAAGCGATAAAAAGCTGGGTCAAACCGACTAACAGCAACCAGCAAGCGATCAGCCAAACGATAGTAAGCGCACTCGCTACCGGATATTCGATCGCAATCACACCGGTGATAAAGGCGATAACACCACAGACAATATCGAGCCAATGGCCTCTGATATGACGGCTGCTAAAGCCGGAAATAATCGCGAAAATAGCCGCAACAATCAAAATCCAGCCAAAAAATAATCCGCTGGCAATCGACATGGTAAAGGGAAAACAGATAGCGGCAATACCGAAGAGGATTTGGCAGACCGCATAGGCCATTGTCCAACTCCAACTGCGGTTTTCAGAAAACAGACGTCTCATTTTTTCTTCTCCGCAGAGATTCGACAAGATTTTCACGCTTAAAACACAGTCGAATAAACGCAGTATAATCCTGCTAGTAATAAAGAAAAAAGAGACAGATTGTTCCTGCCCGATGACGAACAGGCTAAAAAAGCCTGACGATTTGATATTCTGTAAGGTTGGTGCTTTATTTACAAGACTGGTCTTTAATATCAGGCGTTTTTTAAAAAAACACATGCCTAATTACTCGTTACTTGAGAGTAAGACACCCAGATCTAGCCTAGATGCGGGCTTAGAATCCGGCTTCCCAATCTGAAGCCAATCAAAAATATCAGGCCGTCCCTGTGATGAAAACTCGGCAAAAAACAAACTAGTCGAACCAAGAAAGCTATAAAATATTTATAGCAAAGGAATAAATATAAACCCTACAAATAGTCTCAACATTCAAACAGATGAGCAACCGACCAAAAACATAAAAAGCCGGTTGCCCTTCTTTAATTTTAAGCCATAACCTGCATCAAAGATGCAAACATGTTATAGCCATCTTTGCCCCCATGGGCATCTTCGATCATTCTTTCAGGATGCGGCATCAAGCCAAGAACATTGCCTTTCTTGTTAAGAACACCAGCAATATTGCGGGCAGAACCATTGACGTTTTCGGTATAGCGCAACGCCACCCGATCTTCGTCTTCCAGCTGATCCAAAGTCGCCTTATCCGCGGTATAATTCCCGTCATGATGGGCAACCGGCAGATGGATTTTCTGGTTTTTCTTGTAAAGACGCGTGAAAGGCGATGTCGTGTTCTGAATTTCTAACCCGACATTCCGGCAAATAAAGGACAGACCAGCATTCCGCATCAAAGCACCGGGCAACAAACCCGCTTCGGTCAAGATCTGGAAACCGTTACAAATACCGAGAACTGGCACACCACGTTCAGCCTGTTTAATTACCGCAGGCATGACCGCTGAACGGGCAGCCATGGCACCAGATCGCAGATAATCCCCATAGGAAAATCCGCCCGGTACAGCGATAAGGTCGAGGTCATCCGGCAATTCGCTTTCCTGATGCCAGACCATAAGAGGCTTGGTGCCACAGATTTTTTCAATAGCAACAGCCAGATCGCGATCGCAGTTCGACCCCGGAAAGACAAGGACAGCAGCTTTCATCAGGCAACCTTCTCGATACGAAAGCTTTCGATGACCATATTAGCCAACAGCTTCCGGCACATATCCTCAATCTCCTGATCGGAGACGTTATCACCAAGATCAAGTTCGATTAAGCGGCCAACCCGAACATTATTCACGCCGGAGAAACCAAGCCGTTCCAATGCGTGATGGATAGCCTTGCCTTGAGGATCGAGAACGCCATTTTTCAGCGTCACATGAACATTAGCTTTCACTACCGCCTTCTCCCTAATCTAATTTGTAACAGGCTTGAAAGCGTTCATAGCCATCCGCCTTTTTTACACAATAGACAGCTAAACTGTCTCATCAAAATTTAGCCCTCCTCTAAATTATACCGCTTAAAAAGAGAAGGGCTTGGCAGGATAAAAAACGGCAAGGCTATCCGGTTTAGAGACCCATTCGGGTCAGATCATGGATATGAAGCAGACCAACAGGCTGTTTCGCACCATTTTTACCCAAGATAAACAGACTGGTGATTCGTTTTTCAGTCATCAGAATCAAGGCATCTTCGGCCATATCATCTGCCCGCATGGTTACAGGATCAGACGTCATGACATCTTCTGCCGCGCTTTCCATCAAGTGATCGGCATGACGTCTCAAATCGCCATCGGTAATTACACCCATCAATTCGCCTTCGTCATTAACGACACCTGCGCTTCCAAAACTTTTCCGGCTCATGGTTACCAGAACATCGCGCATTGGTTCTTTGCAATGTACTAGGGGGAGGGCAGCCCCTTCATGCATCAAACGACTAATCGATTGTAACCGAAATCCTATTTGGCCACCGGGATGCAGTAATTTGAAGGCGTCACGAGAAAAACCGCGATGCCGCATCATGCTGACTGCCAATGCATCACCCAAAGCCATTGTTAGGGTCGTTGACGTTGTTGGGGCAATATTCGCGGGACAAGCCTCTTTTAACTCTGGCAAGCGCAAGCTCAAAGTCGCTTCTTTCGGTAACACATCACCCTTCTGAGAGGTGATAACAATGACCGGCACTTGAAGCGTCTGGGCATAGCTGATCATTGGCAATAATTCGCGGGTGCGACCGGAAAAAGAAATGGCGATCAAGATATCGCCATTCATCATCATTCCCAAATCGCCATGGGCAGCTTCCGCCGGATGGATGAAAAAGGCGGAAGAACCCGTGGAAGCTAATGTTGCGGCTATTTTCCGCCCGACATGACCGGATTTTCCGATACCGCTTACAATAATTCGGCCACGCGTTTCGAGCAGCATCGAGACCGCTTTTGCAAAATCGACACCGATTGAGGCGGCGAGATGATGCATCGCGGTGGCTTCGGACAGGATGACATTTCGCCCATGCTTGATAAATTGACTAAAGGAGGGGTCTTGATAAGGGGTAGAGTCATCGACTGTCTGAAGGGATTGTTGCATATAAAGCCTCTGCCAAATTTTGTGACCATAACCGGATGATTTAATTCTTATAACGAATGAAATTGCAGCTCCGGTCAGGTTGACTTTTTGTTATTTTCTTTTGCGGTATTTTTGTTATTTTTTTACAGTTAAAAATAATAAAACACCCTTGAAATTTTCGAAAAATTTTGTCTTAATTGCAGAATATAACGGATATTATTAACTTTGCATAAATTAACAAAGTGAAAACATCATCCATTAAGCAAGAAATTTTCTGGCCTTGCCTTGGCTGATTTGAAACGGTTATGAAAAGCTTAATAGGACATTTTTAAAGAGCGACAAATAACAAAGTTACCTGCAAAATTGTCATTTTTTATTCATTTCCAAGTCATAAAAGGCTTCCTATCGTGGCCTTTCGGTAAAAACAGCCTGTGATCGTAGTGATTGTGATTTGAGGAGAGGGTCAGCTAGCCATATGCAAGAAGAAACAGACGGTCAGAACATGCCTCACCCGGATAAAAAACAAGAGACAATCGAGCCGTCCTCTGCTCCTTCTCTCTCCAAAAAAGGAAAATTAAAAAGCTGGATCATTTCACTGATCGTCTTGGCTTTGATCTTTCTTTTAATCGCCTATATCACCCATAACAACAAGGCAAATACCCAGAAATCCGCCAGCCATGGTCATCATGGAAAATCCTCAAAAATGGGGCCCCCGGGGGATGATGGCGATATGCCGGTAACGGTCTCCATCGTCAAAAGCAAAACCGCAGATGTTCCAATCGTGGTCGAAGCTTTGGGGACGGTCACGCCGGTTTCGACGATTACGGTAAAGCCACAGGTCTCCGGCTATATTAAACGAATTCTCTATACCGAAGGACAGATGGTCAAAGAAGGCCAACCGCTTGCCCTGATTGATCCTCGCCTTTACTCAGCCCAGCTTGTCCAGAATGAAGGCGCATTACGTCGCGATATTGCCCAGCTTGAGAATGCCCGTATCCAGCTTGCCCGCGATCGGCAGTTAGGCTCTGATTCTATTGCAAAGCAGGATGTCGATACACAGGCCGCTACCGTCCATCAGTTAGAAGGTACGGTCGAAGCGGATCGCGGTGCTGTTGAATATTCCAAAGTCAATCTCGGTTATACGACAATTCCCTCTCCGGTTACCGGACGGGTTGGCTTGCGGCCAATCGATCAGGGGAACTATATCGCCGCTGGCGATAGCAGTGGCGTTGCGGTTGTCACGTCTCTTGATCCGATTGATGTCGTTTTCACTATGGCACAAGATTTTGTCCCCGAAGTCGAAAAGCAGGTCAGGACAGGTCGCCAGCTAACCGGCACCGCCTATGACCGGACAAAAACCGAAAATCTTGGGGAAGGGTGGTTGCTGACACTTGATAACCGCATCGACACCACCAGCGGGACAGTGAAGGGCAAAATCCGTTTTCATAACGCAACGGGGAAATTATTCCCGAACCAGTTTGTGAATATCCATTTGAATGTTGAAACCCTGCGTCAGGTCGTCACCGTGCCGTCAACGGCTATTCGGGAAGCTGACAATGGAAGCTATGTCTGGTTGGTCGATAAACAACGGAAAGTGCATCGCCATTTTGTAACAACAGGCAACAGCTATGGCGATAATATCGTCATTCTGAAAGGTCTGGATGCCAATCAGTTGGTTGTTACCGAAGGGGGCGATCGCCTGATTGAAAATTCCGAGGTGCAGACTCCAGCGGAATCTTCCAAGGAAATGAATATCAAACCACGGGATAACGCGACAAAAACGCAGGCTAAATCATAAGATGATCCGTCAAGAAAAAGGTCGCAAGGAATTGGCTGAATGAACCCTTCACGTCTTTTTATCTTGCGGCCTGTCGCAACCTCGCTGATCGTCATTGCGATTGTGCTAGCTGGCCTGCTCGGCTTTCACTATATGTCGCTTTCGGCTTTGCCCGAGGTCGATTATCCGACTATTCAGGTTTCAACCCTCTATCCGGGGGCTTCACCTGAAGTTATCAGCCAAACGGTTTCCGCGCCTTTGGAACGGCAATTCGGGCAGATGTCTGGCCTTTCCCGTATGACCACCAAAAGTGCGGCTGGGGCATCGGTTATCACCTTGCAATTTGGCCTTAATGAAGCCTTGGATGTTGCAGAGCAGGAAGTGCAGGCGGCCATCAATGCCGCGAACGCCCTGTTACCTGCGGATCTTCCCGCGCCTCCTGTCTATGCCAAGGTCAATCCGGCAGATTCTCCGGTTCTCACCTTGGCGGCAACCTCTGATACGATGCCACTGACGGATGTCCAAAATCTGGTTCAAACCCGTCTAGCGCAAAAGATTTCACAGGTTTCCGGTGTCGGCTTGGTCGAATTATCCGGCGGCCAACGGCCAGCCATGCGGATACAAGCCGATACGCAAGCTTTGGCCAGCTATGGCATTTCGCTTTCAACGCTTCGAACGGCGATTGATAATGCCAATGCTAATTCTGCTAAAGGTAGCTTCGACGGGCCCACGCGTTCATGGCAAATCAACGCCAATGACCAGCTTTTGACGGTTGAAGATTATAAAAATCTAATCATCGCTATGCGTAATAATCGTCCGGTTCGGATGAGCGATGTGGCACAGGTTGTCGCAGGGGCTGAAAATAATCATCTTGGTGCTTATTATAATATTACACCTGCGGTTATCATCAATGTCCGGCGGCAACCGGGCGCAAATGTGATTGCCACGGTCGATAATATTAAAAAACAGCTTCCCGAATTGGAGGCCGGATTACCGGCTGGTCTCAAAGTATCAGTCGTCGCTGACCGGACAACGGGTATCCGCGCCTCTATTGAACATGTCGAGGTTGAGCTTGTCTTGGCCGTCGTCATGGTCATTCTGGTTATTTTCTTCTTTCTTCATTCTATACGGGCAACGCTTATTGCGGCGGTCGCGGTGCCGATCTCGCTGATCGGCAGCTTTGCTGCGATGTATATGATGAATTACAGCCTGAATAACCTCTCCTTGATGGCCCTTACCATTGCCTCTGGTTTTGTGGTTGATGACGCGATTGTGATGATCGAAAATATCGAACGCCATATCGAGGCCGGCGTGGCGCCTTTTCAGGCGGCGTTAAAGGGGGCGCAGGAAATCGGTTTTACGATTATCTCGCTGACTATCTCGCTGATTGCGGTTTTAATCCCGCTTTTGTTTATGAGCGATGTCGTCGGGCGGCTTTTCCGTGAATTTGCGATGACCTTGGCTATCACTATCCTGATTTCTGCGGTTGTCTCGCTGACATTGACCCCGATGCTATCGGCTCGCCTTTTGGTCGCCCATCGTCATAAAAATCCTATCGGTGATCGTATTCAAAAAGGCTTTGAACGGCTCGAATATCATTACGAACATGGCCTTAGATGGGTGCTGGGACATCAAACATTAACGCTTGTCTTAACGATTGTTACCTTCATCGGAACGGCTTTATTCTATGTTGCCATTCCAAAAGGTCTCTTCCCGTTACAGGCGACCGGACAGCTTCGGATACAGACCGATACCAGCCCCGATGTTTCCTACAGCCGGATGGCCGAATTGCAAAAACAGGCAGCGGCCAAAATATTACAAGACCCAGCGGTTGAAAATTTATCGGTGATGAGCGGTGTTGATGGTGTCACCAATAGCGCTCTTAACCAAGGGGTTATGCTGGTTAATTTGAAAGAGGGCATTTCAGATGAACAGCCGGTTATCAAACGCCTTTATCAGGCGGTTGGTGCTGTTGCAGGCATCCGCGCGCATATCCAACCGGTTCAGGATTTAACGGTCGATACCGATACGGGGCCCACCCGTTTTCGTTTGTCAGTCGAAGGTGCCGATACCGACAGCGTGCATAAAGCGGCACGCGCTATCGCTGATAGCTTGGGTCAAAGCAAAAAGCTGACAGATGTCTATACTGATGCCGATGCCAAAGGGGATGCGGTTTACGTCAATATTGACCGCGAAACAGCCAGCCGGTTATCGGTAACCGTTGCCGATATTGATGACACGCTTTATTCCGCTTTTGGTCAGCGTATTATCTCAACGATTTTCACTGAAACCAACCAATATCGCGTTATTCTCGAAGCCCGTCCCAATCTTTTAAATAGTATTGAATCTTTGGGACATCTCAATCTCGCGGGCAGTGGAACATTACCGACGCCTTTAAATGGCTTCTCAACTCTAAAAATAGGCCAAGCCCCGCTGCAAATTATGCATGTGGCGCAATTCCCAGCCGCAACGGTCGGCTTTGACTTGGCCTCTAATACCGCTTTGGGTGATGGGGTAAAGGCTGTCCGCGCTCAAATTGCCAGACTTGATCTCCCCTCTGGTATTACGACGACCTTGCTTGGCGCGGCCAGTGCTTATGAAAAAGCCCTCGGCAACCAGATACTCCTTATCTTTGCGGCTTTGGTTTGCGTCTATATTGTCCTCGGTGTTCTGTATGAAAGCTATATTCACCCGCTGACTATTCTTTCAACGCTACCTTCCGCCAGTGTCGGTGCCATTCTCGCTTTATGGGTCTCTGGACACGATCTCGATATCATCGGGATTATCGGCATCATTTTGTTGATCGGTATCGTCAAGAAAAACGCTATCATGATGATCGACTTTGCGATTGCCGCCGAAAGGGAGGAAAAGAAATCCCCCGAAGAAGCGATCTTTAATGCGGCAACCTTGCGTTTCAGACCTATCCTGATGACCACTTTGGCCGCCCTTTTTGCAGCCATTCCTCTGATGATCGGTCATGGCAGCGGGGCGGAATTGCGCCGTCCTCTTGGTCTTGCGATTTTCGGAGGGCTCTTGGCCTCGCAAATGCTGACCGTCTTTACAACGCCGGTGATCTATCTGTTCTTTGACCGTCTGGGACAGAAAATAGCGCATTTCCGCCGTCACAAAGATTCTGAAAACGAGGTAACATCGGCGTGAATCTGTCGCGACCCTTTATCTCACGCCCGATCGGGACAACCCTTCTGACCATCGGAATCGCGCTTGCCGGTATTATTGCCTATTTCAAATTACCGGTCGCGCCATTACCACAGATTGATTTCCCCGTGATCGTGGTGCAGGCCAGCATGGCCGGTGCCAGCCCCGATACTATGGCAAACAGTATTGCCCAGCCTTTGGAACGGCGCTTGGGCGTGATTGCTGATGTCACTGAAATGACTTCCACCAGTTCGGTCGGGTCAACTCAAATCGCGTTAGAATTCGGCCTTGATCGCGACATCAATGGCGCGGCGAGAGAAGTGCAGGCGGCGATCAGTGCGGCCCGCGCTGATTTACCTTCCACTTTACAGAGCAATCCCAGCTATCTCAAAGTAAACCCTTCGATGATGCCGGTGATGGTGCTGGCCTTGACCTCGGACAGCAAAACACCGGGACAAATTTATGAAACGGTTTCCAATCTCGTTTCACAAAGACTGTCACAGATTTCCGGCGTTGGTGAAGTTGAAATTGGCGGCGGCTCCCTGCCGGGCGTTCGGATCGATGTGTCGCCTTATGCCCTTAGTCGTTTTGGCCTTAGCCTAGAAGATGTCCGCGCTACCATTGAAAGCGCGAATGCCAACCGCCCAAAAGGTGCCTTGGAAAGTCCAGACGGACATCATTTCCAGATTTACACTAATCAACTGGGGCGCGATGCCAAACTTTATGGCGATCTGGTGGTGGCGTGGCGCGACGGGACAACGGCCATCCGGTTAAAAGATATCGCCTCTGTCACTGATGGGGTGGCCGATACCCGTAATCTCGGTCTTTTCAACGGTCATCCTGCGGTCATCGTGTTGATTACCCAACAACCGGGTGCCAATCTTATCAATCTCGTGGATTCACTTCGGGCTGAATTGCCGCATCTTGAAAAAATGCTGCCATCGGATGTCCATGTTACGGTTGCCAATGATCGCACCAGTTCCATCCGTTCGACCTTAAATGAAGTCCGGCTCACGCTGATTATTTCGCTGGTTTTGGTGATTGCGGTCGTCGGGGTTTTCCTTCGGAATCTTAGTGCGGTTGTCATTCCGGCGGTGGCGGCCTCGGTCTCGTTGCTCGGCACTTTTGCGGTGATGTATTTTGCGGGCTTCTCGCTCAACAATCTTTCAATGATGGCGATTATTGTTGCCACCGGATTTGTGATTGATGATGCCATCGTGGTGCTCGAAAATATCGCCCGCCATCTTGAAAATGGTATGGGACGCATGGAAGCCGCCTTGCTCGGGGCGCAGGAAGTCGGTTTTACCGTTTTGTCGATCAGCCTGTCTTTGGTCGCGGTCTTTATTCCCTTGCTCTTTCTCGGCGGTATCGGGGGACGGCTGTTCCGTGAATTTGCGGTCAGCCTTTCGGCTGCCGTGCTTATCTCGATGGTCATTTCATTGACCACTACACCCATGATGTGCGCATGGATGCTGTCCCCGCGTAAAGAAGACAAAAAACAGGGACGCATTGCTGATTTCTTTGAAAAATCATTTGCTCATGTCGAAAAAGCCTACAGCTATGCTTTGAATTGGGCTTTATCCATGAAGCCTTTGATGCTGGTGCTTTTCTTATTGGTCTTGGTGCTGACGGTTTATCTTTACGCTGTCGTCCCCAAAAGCTTTTTCCCGCAACAGGATTCACCCATCCTGATGGCAGGGGTGCGCGCTGACCGTTCTTCTTCTTTCCAAACAATGGAAAAGAAACTGACCAAAACGGTTAATATCCTGCGGCAAGAAAAACAGGTTTCAACGGTCATCGGTTTTACGGGCGGTAAACGCTCCGGTAGTGCTTTTTTGATGGTGGAACTGAAACCATGGGGTGAAAGAAAAGAAAAGGCGACAACGGTTATCAATCGGCTTCGTCCCAAATTGGCGCAGCTTACGGGTATTTCGGTTTTTCTGTCTCCAATGCAGGATTTGCGGATGGGGGCGCGTTCTTCTGACGCCACCTATCAATACACGCTCATTTCTGACGATAGTAAAGCGCTCCAAGACTGGGTGCCTAAACTGACACAAGCCTTGCAAACGTCTAATATCCTGACAGATGTTGATAATGATTTGGCTTTGAATGGTATTGAATCAATGGTCAATATTGACCGTGACAGCGCCAGTCGCCTCGGTATCAGCGCACGCAATGTCGATAATGCGCTTTATGACAGCTTTGGTCAGCGCCAGATTGCAACGATCTACGAAGATATTAACCAATATCCGGTGGTCTTTGAATGGGCTCCCAAAGATCAACAGGGGCCCCAAGCGCTCCAAAATCTTTATATTCCGGCGAATAGTTCGACTAATTCGGCTTCCAGTACGAATACCACGGCTATTGCCGGAACGGGAACCAATGCCGCAGGTGCCACTTCGGTTGCCAATGACTCTTCGGCTCTTTCGGTCAATTCTACAGGCAGCGGGAATAGCGGTGATGCCAATTCAGCTAATCCGTCTTTGCGTGATCCCTCGACAGGTAGCGCATTGAACACCTCGGCCAGCACAATGGTGCCATTGCCTGCCATTGCGAAATTCTCGCTTCATGCCACGGATTTATCTATCCAGCATGATAATGGAGAGGCTGCCGCCACTATTTCGTTCAACTTGAAAAGCGGCCATAATCTCAATGAAGCACAAAGCGAGATTAAGGCAAAAATGGCACAATTGATGGTGCCTGCCAATATTCGGGGTAATTTTGCCGGAACGGCCAAATTAGGGAATGATAGTGGCAGCCAAGCCTTGCTCCTTTTAGCGGCGCTGATAACCATCTATATTGTCTTGGGTATTCTTTACGAAAATCTGATCCATCCGATTACGGTGATTTCTACTTTACCAGCGGCGGGGGTAGGGGCTGTTTTGGCTCTCATGCTCATCCATATGGATTTCTCTGTCATCGCTTTGATCGGGGTCTTCCTGTTGATGGGTATCGTCAAAAAGAATGCTATTCTGGTCATTGATGTGGCCTTGCACCTCCAAAGAGAACAGGGCTTATCTGCGGAAGAAGCCATGCGGCAATCTTGTATTTTGCGCTTCCGTCCTATCATTATGACTACTTTGGCAGCGGCTCTCGGGGTTGTGCCTTTGGCTATCGGTTTCGGTGAAGGTTCAGAATTTCGCCAACCTCTGGGTGTTACGATTATCGGCGGTTTGGTGGTCAGCCAGATGTTAACGCTGTTTACAACGCCGGTTATCTATATCTATTTTGACCGCTTATCTCATTGGCGGCCATGGCGGCGAAAGGCCAAAGCTGAAAATAGGTTGGAGAAAGCATGACGGCCTTCTCCTCCTCGCTGATCCATCAACTATCCTTGCTGCTGATGGATAGGCCGCAGATGGATAGAAGGTCAGAACGCTTGCGAATGGTATCTCAAAAGATATCTAAAAGGCTGGACGATCCGGCCTCTTCCTGCTGGGTATGGGGGTGCTGATGAAGGCTTTCTCTTCTCTTTTTGGATCAGGTCTGAAAACGGTTCATTCCATCCAATCCGATAATCATGAAGAGGCCGAATTTTTGGCAGAGCTTCACCCCCAAATATCCCGCCACTCTAAAATCAGAGACGCTATGAGGGTTTTTCTTTCTTTAAAATCCGATACTAAGCTGACCCGTTCTTGCCGGTCACATTATCTTATAAAGGCTTCGCCCATTACGGCCGCTTATTCCCAGACTGAAATCTCCACTCCGTGTCAGCTCGAAATCTCCGGTCAGCCCCAAATTGGAAATAGTATGAAGGCCTTTTCTCTTTTACCATCCAACGCTGAAAATACAGCCAAGGCTTCCTCTTTTTCCTTATCGGAAGTTGAAAATATCACGAAATCTTCTTCTCTTCCTTCGTCCACAGTTGGAAATATCGAGAAGTCTTCCTGTCTTCTCTCCTCCAAAGTTGGGAATACCGTGAAGACCTCATCTCTTTGTCTGTCTAAAATGAGAAAGACAGCCACGGCTATAGAAAAAACGGCCAAAACCCTTTCTCTTTCGCCATCGGATGTCGCAGCCACCGAAGGTCTTTCTTCTTCCTCGCCCATGGCTGGGAAGGCTACCAAAGCTACGCTTTCTTCACCACTCGAAGTTGAAAAATCCGCTACTGTTTATTCTCTTTCTGCGCCTGAAGTTGGGGCAGCCACCAAGGCGACGGCTTCTTCACCGCTTGAAGCTGGAAAAGTCATGACAGTTTTTTCCTCCTTATCGCCCGAAGTTGGAACATCAACCAAAGCTATTCCTTCTTCACGGCTCGAAGCTGAAAAAGCCACTATCGCTGCTTCATTTTCATCGTCCGTGGCTGGGAAAGATGCCAAAGCTACGCTTTCTTCACCACTTGAAGCTGAAAAAATCGCTACTGCTCATTCTCTTTCTGTGCCTGAAGTTGGGGCAGCCACCAAGGCGACGGCTTCTTCACCGCTTGAAGCAGGAAAAGCCATGACAGTTTTTTCCTCCTTATCGTCTGAAGTTGGAACATCAACCAAAGCTATTCCTTCTTCACGGCTCGAAGCTGAAAAAGCCACTACCGCTTCTTCATTTTCCTCGCCCGTGGCTGGGAAAGCTGCCAAAGCTACGCTTTCTTCACCACTTGAAGCTGAAAAATCTGCTACTGCTTATTCTCTTTCTGTGCCTGAAGTTGGAAAAACTACTAAAGTTATTTCTTCTTCATCATTCAAAGTAAGAAAAAGCACTAAAGCCTTTTTCCTTTCGTCCTCCGAAATTAGAAAATCAGTTAAAGCGCTTTTTCTTTTACCGCCTCTTGCTCTGGTTTTGGCAGGCTGCGAAGTCGGGCCCGACTATGTTCGCCCTTCGGCTCCAACACCGCATCAATATAGCGGTGCCGATAACAACAAGGTAACAAATATCGCCGGAAATAGGGGCGCCACCGGTGCGACATTATCTTCTAGTAAGGCCGCTTCCGACCCGAAAAAATCGGCTGATCCAAAATCCGATCAAAAGAAATCTGCCACTGAAAATAATCCGCCACTTCCCCCCGATCAGATCACACCCAGCGGCCAAAAAATCAGCTGGCAAGAAGCCCAGCCTATGGATCGCCAAATTAAAGATCGCTGGTGGGAATTATTTAACGACCCCGAATTAAACAAACTGATCGAACGTTCTGATGTCGCCAGCCAAAGCGTCGCCCAAGCCGAAGCGACATGGCGTAACGCCTTAGCTGTTATGGGGCAGAACCGTTCATCCATGTGGCCAAGCATCAGTCTTAGTGCTTCAAACCAGCACACTGTAACCGGCGGTGGTAGCGAAGTCGTCAACACTGCGGGCGGTGGTTCTTCAACCGTCAGCCGCAGCAATATCAGTGATAACTACCGCGCCGGTCTTTCTATGAGCTGGACACCGGATTTCTTTGGTGGTGTGCGGCGTCAGATCGAGAATTCACGGGCAACTGCCGAAGCCAATATGGCCGACATCGAAACTGCAAGGCTTGCCCTTCATGCCGGTGTTGCCAGCAGCTATCTGCAATTACGAGAAGCTGATGCCGAAATTGCAGTCATGGAACAAACCATTGCCGCTTATACACATGCCTTAGAAGTAGCCCGAAATCGTTTCAATGCAGGCATCGCGCCTGAAAGCGATGTATTCCAAGCAGAAACACAGCTATCGAATACGCGTTCCCAAATCGAAAGCCTAAGACAGAACCGCCGCACCTATGAAGATGCCATTTCTGTCTATGTCGGTATTCCGGCTGGTGATTTTCATATCGAGCCAAGGAATGACTGGAGCCCTGTTGTTCCTGACGTGCCTTTAGATCTGCCTTCTACTTTGTTGCAGAGACGACCAGATATTGCTTCCGCAGAACGCAAGATAGAAGCGGCTTCTGCTACTATCGGAGTCAGGAAAGCTGCTTTTTATCCTAGCTTCAGCATGTCACCTTATGCGGGTGATACGGCTGGCGACATTACACGGCTTTTGGCACAATCTTCCAGTATTTGGTCTGTCGGCGCCTCGATGGCCTTCACTGTTCTCGACTGGGGATCACATTTATCGCAATTGCATCAGGCTCGTGCGGCCTATTCCCAAGCGGTTGCCAATTATCGGCAAGTCGTTTTGCAGGCCTATCAAAATGTAGCAGATGAAATCGCTGCAACGCAGATATACGGCAATCAAGAAACACACCTCAATGATGCATTCAAGAATGCCGATCGGAGCGAGCAGGCGACATTAAAGCGCTATCAGGTCGGATTAGTCGCCTATACTGATGTGGTTACTGTTGAAACATCGGCTCTATCAGCCAAACGCAGTCTGATGCAAACACAACTTGCCCGTCAGACAGCGGCGGTTTCGCTTATTCAGGCTCTAGGTGGGGGATGGACAGGATTGCCTCCTCGCATGCCTCCCAATCACAAAGTTTTCCACGAAGCAAAGAAACAGCGTCTCGCTGATGAAAAAGCAGAGAAGGCTATCGCTGAGAAGCAAAAAACGAGGTCATAAAACGACCGTTTAAAATCAAAAATTATCGCCAGACCCTTAGTTTAAGGTCTGGCGACTATTCTTAAAAATTATTCTTCTGCTTCTAGTGTCTTCTCAATTTGATTAGCGATCGGTGGCAACGGGGCTGTGACTAACTTTCTTCCACTGCGCCAGGTGAGATATCCAGATAAAAAGATAACGGCAATTCCGACAAAAGAGATAAAATCAACGGGCTGATGAAAAACAAGATAGCTGAAAATCACAGTCCAAACCATTTGGCTGTATTGAGGCAAAGCGATGGTATTAGCTTCAGCATATTCAGCTGCAATCATCATCATGATCTGCCCCCAAGCCGCAAATAAGCCATAGATTAACAGATAGAACCATTGCAGTGCAGTTGGCGTAACCCAGCTATTCCATGTCATTGCCCCATCAATAACAATAGGTCCCACAACACTCGCGCTATAAAGTGACAAACGAGACGGTTTCGTTACCAATCCGCCTTTTTTCTTATTAGTGGCTCTGAAAACCGCCCATGATGCACCCGTGCAGAAAGCACCGGCTAAGGCTGCCAAATGCCCTACGCCCAAAGGGCGAATGCCTGGCCTCAAAATAATTACCGTGCCGATAAAGCCGATAATCAAAGCTACCCATTTTGCAAAAGATATTTTTTCATGCAGAAAAATAAGAGCAATAAGATTAACGAAAAACGGCAACAGAAACAAAAGCGCCATGGCTTCAGTCATCGGTAAACGCGTAAAAGCAACCACACTAAAGAAGGTGCAAAGCGCAACGCATACAGCTCTTATAAGCCAGATCTTAAAGTCGTAAAAGCCAAAGATATTGAGATAGCTCTCATGCGGTTTTCGCATCAAAGGAATTGCCGGAGCCGCAATAACGCCCCCAAGGAAAGCAATTTCAAAAGCGTTTATTTTCCCATCCAGCAGTTTCGATCCTGCATCGCTGATCGTAAAAGCCAGATAGGCTATAAGGGCTATGGTGATGCCTTTTTTTTCCATGGTAACGTGAACTCCGCCATCACTTTTATTTTAGGCAGCTCTTGTCATTATCGGTATCAGCCTGATGTGAATGTCGATGTCCGGCAATCAACAATTTCTGGAATCGAATTTTGAAAGAGCATGATTCAAATATAAGAATGGCTGCTTATATTTTTTTGATCTAAAAAATAGCCCCCAAAATTAAATATCAGCAAAAAAATATTTAAATTCAATTTTTATAAAAATTAAAATATAATAAAATTGCCAATATATTTTTAATTATAAATTAATATAATTTAATAAATTCAATTATTGGACTTATTTTACAATTTAAATCAATTAACTATTTTTGAAGTCATATAGCTAATAATTAAAATATAAAACTTAATCTCAATAACATTTTCTAAAAAACTTTAAAGATAACAAAAAAGGCAGATATTACTATCTGCCTTTTTTGTTTAATTTTTGAATTATAACTTAGAAGTCATAGCTCAGGCCAGCAAAGATATACCGACCATAGATATCATACGTGGTAACATAAGTATTACCGTTATAAATACCGCCAGCACCTCCATTTTGAGAAGTAATCAGTGGCGGTCTCGTACCTACAACGTTGTTGACACCAGCATTTAGAGTAACTTTATCTGTAACTTTATAATAGGCTGTCAAATCAAGATAGCTGACATTACCAATTTTTTTATCAAAGCTAGACTTTGCTGAAGAATACGGGTTCGCAGTTGACCCTGCGTCGCTTTTTGTCCCACCAACAAAGCGCCACATAGCCGAAAAACCAAAACCAGCAGGAAGATCCCAGCTGACACGCATTTGATGGCGCCATTTCGGCATAGGCATACCACAAACTGCACCATAAAGACCTGCGCAGTCATAAGTAGTTGCACCACCACCAGGGTTGGTCTTGTAATTTAGCAACCAAGTACCATTAAGCGAAGCGGTCAACGAGCCATATTTGTTGCCCAAAGGATAGCTATAATTGACCCCAAAATCGACACCACGCGTGGCTAAAGAACCAATGTTCATCAGAACATCGTCTACATAGCCAGACTGATTGCGCCACAATGATCCATACTTGTCACGGTGGATACGGTCACAATAGCGACCTTGGGTGCCGCAAAGCTGCAATATATTATCTGCACCTAACTGTGAGACAATATTTTTGATTTTGATATCAAAAAAATCAGCCGTAAAACTAAAGCGACGGAAGGGCGTTAATGCCACGCCACCTGTAAAAGTATTCGCTGTTTCTGGCTTTAGGTTAGGATTTCCTCCCTGATTGCCATAATATTGGCTAGCTGGGTTTGCCAAAATGTTGCCGTATTGATTTTTGGTGACTCCCATCAACTCACATTGTGAAGCTGACATAGTTGGAGAAGTCCCAGCGCAAGGGTCTGTAGAACCATCGTTCCCGATCGATGTTGGACCATATAATTCTTGAATATTTGGAGCGCGAACAGCCCTATTATAACCACCACGTAAGGCAACGCCTTTCACAGGTGAATAAACCATCTGCCCTTTGTATGACTGAACTGAGCCAGTCGAGCTATAATCTGAATAGCGGAAACCACCCGTTAGAGTTAACTCATTGACACCACGCCGATGATCCATGATTGGCAAAGCAGCTTCAATGAAAAGTTCTTTTACATCATATTTACCATGAGAAGATGGGTTTGCACCACCTTGGCCAGCCAAATCACCAGTTGCATATGCAGAATCAACATCATAATTCATTTTTTCACGACGATATTCTGCACCGACATTGACACTTAAACCCTGGCTTGCGGTCGGTAATTGAACGCCATACTGAGA
This sequence comes from Zymomonas mobilis subsp. mobilis ATCC 10988, assembly GCF_000175255.2. Classification (NCBI taxonomy): domain Bacteria; kingdom Pseudomonadati; phylum Pseudomonadota; class Alphaproteobacteria; order Sphingomonadales; family Zymomonadaceae; genus Zymomonas; species Zymomonas mobilis. The sequence goes on from NC_017262.1 coordinate 1,854,549, forward strand.
ACCATCGAAAGTTAAAGAGCCACTAACAACAGTTTCTTGTGTCGAACCTGTCGCGACACCTGGGGTTTGGAGATAGTCGAGGGCATTCTGGCTTGGCTTGTTACCGCTAAAAATGTCATAAGGAACACAGCTTGGATCTGTCCCATCAATGACAGATCGGCAAGTAGCAGTTCCATTGTAATTTACGACGTTGAGAGCGTTATTCAACCTACTGACAGAAAAATCTCGACTATATCGATTTTGATAAACTGTTGAGCCATATTGACCATAAACATCATAGGTTAAACCTTTAACAATTTCGCCTTTCGAGCCGATAACACCTCGATAAGAGGTATGTCGCATCGTATTGATACGAGGCCCGCCTTCAACATTCCTTTTTAATATTTGTGCTGAAGAATTGTTGTAGGTATTACCCTGACTATCGGTATGTGTAGTATTATCTATATTAGCGGCAGAACACATAATTGAGGATTCTTGCGCCGTTAAGAAAGGATTGTCACAGTTAACAGTGCCAAATCCAAAAGTCCCAGAAGGCGCTATCTGAGCCGAACTGCGATCATCCATAAACTGGAATTCTGCATAAGGCTTGAAACCATCTGTGACATCATAATGAGCGAAAAAACCCGCAGTATAACGCTGGTCAGGACGCTGTAGATTATTAGTCGGTGCGTAATTATATTGCGACATCCCGGAAACAAGTTGACCATTATTTAAATGATAATTACCATCATTCAATAATATGTTTCCTTCTGCAGAAGTTGGAGAGCCAGTACAAATAGCCCCGCTTGTGCCATTACCAGACAAAGCGCAAGAACTATAATCTCGATCCGCACCCGTGACAGCAGCTTGGCGGCGATAGCCGAGATAAGCTACTACATGGCCACGGCCATCTTTGGTGCCAGCGCCAAATTTCAGATTAGCATTAAATCCCCAACCATCGAATGGTGTATTAGTAGGCGTTTTTGTGCCTGCTATCGGGCTATTCCGTAGAATATTTCGCATGGTTCGGCTATCGTTGTCGCCATTTAATACATTATATTGGGCATCCGCATGGAAGCCTTCATAATCTGTATCCATGATGAAATTGACAACACCGGCGACAGCATCAGAACCGTAAACAGCAGAAGCACCACCAGTTAAGACATCAACTCGTTTAATAAGAGAGGACGGAATAGAGTTCAAATCGGCTGCTTGAGAGCTAGGATCGCCCGGCATCAAACGACGACCATTAATCAAAACCAATGTTCGGTTTGATCCCAGCCCACGCAAATTTGCTGTAGAAATTCCGCTCGAGCCATTGGCTACAGCGCTACTTTGGGTGCCATAAAATTGTGGCATTCTGTTCAGCATATCTTCAATACGCGTATAACCCTGCTTGGTTATTTCTTTCGCATTGACAGAGGTAATTGGGCTGGTCGAGGTGATACCTGGTGGAAGGCGTGAACCCGTAACAGTGATTGTGCCGCTTGGCTGCGCTAATTCAGAAGCAGCCGGCGCTGGCGCCATTGTTGGAATGCTTGCATTATCAGCTACAGGATTGCTGGCTGAATTACTGCCGACAGATGATGCACCTGATTGTTGAGGCGTATCCTGTAAAGTTTCCTGCGCAAAAACAGGCGTTGACCATGCAATAACGCCCGCGACCATACCCGTGGTCATGAAGGCATTTTTCAGATGTCTTCTGATCATTATTCCCCCTTTTTGAGATATGCACCGTCCCCAAAACCAACATCTTCTTTTAGACAGATGTCTATCGTGCATCTCTTTGCGGTCTGCTTTGAGCTGCCCCGAACAAAGCCGCATTTTTCCTACTCAACACAGATAATAATATTTTTTATGTTTCTGCAATCGTCGAAATAAAGAAATTTATGTTTACCATTCATTACCCAAAAAATGTAACAAAATTGCAACATGGTAGCTTGATGTAAGTTTTAATACGTAAATTTAATTTTTGCTGTTAATATAAAGATATTATTTTTCATTTTAGTAAACGAATAGTTTTTAATTTAAAATTAAATAATAAATTTAAAAAATTAAAATATTTTTTAATAAATTTAAATATTAAAAATATGATATAATTTTATTAAATAAAAAGTTTAATTTTTGTCAAATGGCATATAAAATAATTTATTTTATACGATGAAAGTATTTATCTATTTAGCCATCAGGCTACTGGCTGGAGCTACAAAATCATATGAAAAGTTTTTTGTCTAAAAAAATGGGAATGTTTTTGTGCCTCAGCATGGCGATTACTTTATTCTCTGCAAAGGCTGCGAAGAATCAAAATAACTTTAAAGATAGCGTTTTGTTCGACAAATTATTGGCTTGTCGTTCCCTTAATGACGATATTTCAAGGCTGCATTGTTTCGATGAAAATATAAAAGCATTAGATGATGCGAACACGCATCATGATATTCTAGTGGTTGATAGAGAAGCGATTGTTGCTCGACAAAAGCAGAGCTTTGGTTTTGCACCGCCTGTTTTAGCTTTGCCTAAAAAAGATAATGCATATTCTCATTCGATAAAAAAAGATCAGGCAGCAGATGATGTTATTCACGAAATCACAGATAAAGCCAGCTTTGTTAGCCAAGATAGCGAAGGCCATTGGATTATCGGTTTTTCAAATGGGGCTCGCTGGCGGCAAATAGATGACCAAACTGTTCCCAATGAACCCCATGTTGGCTCAGTTGTTCGATTAAGGAAAGCTGCTTTGGGTTCTTTTGTGGCGAATATTGATAAGCAATCAGCAATAAAAATGAGACGAATTCAATAAGCACCCGTTAAAATTGTAATCCTATTAAGGTTCACGAATTGAATCCTGCATTTAGGCGTAATAGGCTGCTGAAATATTTTCTCATGGCAGGATAGGTTATTTTTGCGTTATAGCATGCTAACTGACCGATTTAACTGGACAAAAATTGATGTTAATACCTGGTTTTAAAAAAGACCAACCGGCTAAAGTTGAATATCTTGATGGCCATTTTCGCCTTCTCTCACGAGGAAGCCACGTAATTTGCGCGATTTCTGGGAAATCGATTGACCTTGATTCCCTTCATTATTGGAGCGTTGAAAAACAGGAACCCTATGCCTCTGCTTACGAAGCAGAAATAGCCTATTCTCGTGAGCAAGAAGCTAAAAAAGATAACGCGTAGCTATTCTCCTGTAGGATTATTGCAGAATAAGGGCTTGCATTTTTTTAGAATTTTATAGGGATTAAAGGCGCGTTGTCGTGATATTTGGGAAGCTGATATCGTTAAAATGATAATTTTTGGTTCTTATTTTCAGCAGAAGGTTTTCATTTCAGCATAAAATGTCTAAGGGACACGCATCTTTCCGGTTACTCGCGTGAGGGATCCATGAAGCTGCTTGCCGGTAATTCTAATTTGCCGATTAGTCAGGCTATTGCCGACTATCTTGAAATTGATCTGACCAAAGCGTCCGTGCGTCGCTTTGCAGATGAAGAAATTTTTGTTGAAATCCGCGAAAATGTCCGCGGACAGGATGTCTTTGTTATCCAGTCAACTTGCTGGCCGACAAATGATAACCTGATGGAGCTGTTAATTTGCATTGACGCTCTGAAACGGGCTTCTGCTCGTCGTATTACGGCTGTTATTCCGTATTTCGGCTATGCCAGACAAGACCGTAAACCAGGACCTCGTACGCCGATTTCGGCAAAGCTGGTTGCCAACCTGATAACAGTCGCCGGTGCAAGCCGTGTCCTGTCGGTTGACCTCCATGCAGGTCAGATACAGGGATTTTTTGATATCCCGACTGACAATCTCTATGCTGCTCCCGTGATGTCAGCAGACATCCTTGCGCGCTTCCCCGATAAAAAACTGACGGTTGTTTCACCTGATGTTGGCGGTGTTGTTCGTGCAAGAGCTCTGGCAAAGCGTCTTGATAATGCGCCTTTGGCCATTGTCGATAAACGGCGTGAACGTCCGGGCGAATCAGAAGTGATGAATATTATTGGTGACGTCTCTGGTCGCTTCTGTATTCTGATCGATGATATCGTCGATTCTGCTGGGACCTTGTGCAATGCGGCTGAAGCTCTTTTGAATGCAGGGGCTGAAGGCGTTATTGCTTATGTGACCCACGGTGTTCTTTCGGGTGCCGCTGTTGCCAGAGTTGAAAAATCGTCACTTCAGGAACTGGTTGTAACCGATTCTATCGGAATGCGCCCAGAAGTTGAACAATGCGCCAAAATTCGCCAATTATCCTTAGCGCCTTTATTGGCCGAGGCTATTCGGCGTATCGCTGATGAAACTTCGGTTTCTTCATTGTTTGACTAAAAATAAAGCCTGCGTAAGCAGGCTTTTTCTATTTCGGAGATAATCATGTCCCGAAGCGCTTATGAAGATGATATTCGTCTTGCTCATCGGCTAGCTGATGTTGCTGCGGATATTATCCGGCCTTTCTTTCGTGCACCGTTAACGATTGACCTCAAAGCTGATCATTCACCGGTGACAAAAGCCGATCGTGGTGCCGAACAGGCTATGCGGGCTATTCTTGAAAAAGAACGGCCAGAAGACGGCATTTTTGGCGAAGAAATGGGTGTCTCCCGTCCTGATGCTCGCCGCCTTTGGGTCTTGGATCCAATAGATGGAACACGAGCCTTTATTGGTGGACGGGCTAGCTTCGGAACATTGATTGCTTTGGTTGAAGATGGTCGACCTGTTCTTGGAATTATTAACCAGCCTATCCATCAAGAACGTTGGGTCGGAGTTAAAGATTTACCTACCCGCTTTAATGGGGAAGTTATTCATACGCGGTCTTGTCCAGCCCTTGATCATGCACTGTTAGCGACAACCTCGCCTTGGCTGTTTGAAAAAGAAGGCGAAGTCCATTTTGATAAAATCCGCTTAAAGTGTCGGGATACCTTATTGGGTGGGGACTGTTACAATTATGGTCTTCTTTCTCTTGGTCACTGCGATCTTGTGGTCGAACAAGGACTAAAATTTTACGATTTTGCTGCCCTTGTGCCTATTGTCGAAGGGGCAGGGGGTATCATGCGTGATTGGCAGAACCGTCCACTCAATAAAAACAGCGTTGGCGAAGTCATTGCCGCAGGCGATCATCACTTGATCGAACCAGCATTGTCTGCCATGGAATTATAAGCCTTTGTAAGTTTAAGAAAGAGCGGCTTGTCAAATAGGGATACCCTCTTTATAAACCGCCTTTCTTCCACGATCTGCTCTACACTGCCCGGCTTTTTATGGGCTGCCGTGGCGGTGGTCGATCGTCAAAATCAAGGAGACGAAAATGCCCAAGTTAAAGACCAAAAGTGGGGTCAAAAAGCGGTTTAAATTCACCGCCAATGGCAAAGTAAAACATGGTGTCGCCGGTAAGCGCCATCGCCTTATCAGCCATAACGCCAAATACATCCGTCAGCACCGCCGTACCGATGTAGTTTCATCAACTGAAAACCGCACCATCAAGGCGTGGGCACCATACGGTTTAAACTAAGGGAGGCTGATAGATGGCACGTGTAAAACGCGGTACCACCACGCGGGCAAAACATAATCGGATTCTGGATCAGGCCAAAGGTTACTACGGTCGCCGGAAAAACACCATTCGTATTGCCCGTCAGGCAGTCGAAAAAGCCGGTCAGTATGCTTATCGCGACCGTAAGGTTAAAAAGCGTTCTTTCCGCGCACTTTGGATTCAGCGTATCAACGCTGCTGTCCGCGCAGAAGGCTTGACCTATGGTGTTTTCATGTATGGTCTGAAATTAGCCGGTCTTGATCTTGATCGCAAAGTTCTGGCCGATCTGGCTATGAATGAATCGGCTGCTTTCGGCGCTATCATTGCTCAGGTCAAATCAGCTTTACCGGAAGGCGCACGCGTTGCAGCTTGATGATTAAGCTTTTAAATAATCGCTTTCTTTAAGGTGATTGAGAAAGGCATAGGAGCACTCTTCAGGGCGTTTCTATGCCTTCTTTTGTTATACAGTCCAGTGCGCATCTTCATTCGGCTAAACCGTATGAAGATGCGTTCTGGAAAAATTTAATGATTTACTGTCTGATATCGGCTGAATATGGCAAAAATCTTTTGGATTTTTTACGCTATAATAGGGTGATATTAAATATCTCCTTCCCATGAACAGCGCGTTAAACAGGCGATGGTCACAAAAATGATGGAAAGCATGACCGATCTAGATAATCTGAAAGCCGATCTGATCGGCCAGATCTCTCAATCAGGGGATTTGGCCGGCTTGGAATCTGTGCGCGTCCATGCCCTCGGTAAGCAAGGGGTTGTTACGGCGCTTTTAAAATCGCTCGGAAAGATGACTCCGGAAGAGCGGCAAGAAAAAGGGCCTGTCATCCACAGCCTACGACAAGCAGTGGCGCAAGGGATTGCCGATCGTAAACAGGCTTTGGAAACAGCTTTACTGAATGAAAAGCTCGCAAGCGAAACCATAGATCTTTCCTTGCCTTCTCCCAAAATGCCGAAGGGATCACTGCATCCGGTTAGTCAGGTTATGGATGAGCTGGCTGAAATTTTTGCTGACCTTGGTTTTGCGGTGGCAAGCGGGCCCGAAATCGAAGATGAGTGGCATAATTTTAGCGCTTTGAATATCCCTGAAAGTCATCCGGCTCGTGCTATGCACGACACCTTCTATTTCGAACCTCAGGAAGGGGCTTCGGATAAAGGCGATAAAGGCCGGATGTTGCTTCGGACGCATACCTCTCCGGTTCAGATCCGAACGATGCAGGGACAGGAACCCCCTATACGCATCATTGCACCGGGACGCACCTATCGTTCGGATTCAGATGCAACTCATACGCCGATGTTTCATCAAGTCGAAGGGCTAGTCATCGATAAGGGAGTGCATCTTGGACATTTGAAATGGACGCTTGAAACTTTTGTTCGCGCCTATTTTGAACGTGATGATATCGTTCTCCGTTTACGTCCCAGTTATTTCCCCTTCACTGAACCTTCTATGGAAGTTGATGTTGGTTATACCCTTGAAAAAGGGCGTCGTATTATCGGCGGAAAACAACCGGATGGCTGGATGGAAATTTTAGGATCCGGTATGGTTCATCCCAATGTGATTACCGCTTGCGGCCTTGATCCCAATGTCTGGCAAGGTTTTGCTTTTGGTTGCGGTATCGACCGTTTGGCTATGCTGAAATATGGCATGGATGATTTACGGGCTTTCTTTGACGGCGATTTGCGCTGGTTGCGTCACTTTGGCTTTGCCGCGCTTGACGTGCCCACACTTTCAGGAGGAGTCGGCGCATGAAGTTCACGCTTTCATGGTTAAAAGAGCATCTGGAAACAGAAGCCTCTGTTCAGGAAATTGCTGATACGCTGACTCGTATCGGTCACGAAGTAGAATCGGTTCATAATCCGGCTGACGGTTTGGAAGCATTTCGGATTGCACGCATCCTCACTGCTGAACGCCATCCACAGGCAGATCGCCTTCAGATTTTGGCGGTCGATGTCGGTGAATCCGAACCACTACAGGTTGTTTGCGGCGCAGCTAACGCGCGCGCTGGTCTGGTTGGCGTTTTTGCTGCCCCTGGTGTCTATGTCCCGGGTATTGATGTTACCCTGAAGATTGCTTCTATCCGTGGCGTTGAAAGCCGCGGGATGATGTGTTCCATCCGCGAACTCGGCCTTGGCGATGAACATGAGGGTATTCTTGATTTGCCGCATGAGGCTCCCGTCGGCCAATCTTATGTCGAATGGGCAGGATTAGATGATCCCGTTTTCGATGTTGCTATCACCCCCGATCGTCAAGATTGTATGGGTGTTCGTGGCTTAGCACGTGATTTGGCAACAGCGGGTATCGGTCGATTAAAGCCTTTGGCTATTCCAAGGGTTCCTGTCACGGATGCAGCTCCCGCTGAAATCACTATCGAAGATAAAGAGGGTTGTCCTGCCTTTTTTGGTCAGCTTATTCACGGGATCCAAAACGGCCCTTCGCCGGAATGGATGGCAAGAAGATTACGGGCTATCGGTTTCAGACCGACTTCGGCTTTGGTCGATATCACCAATTATATCATGTTTGATTTGGGGCGTCCGCTTCATGTCTATGATGCAGGAGCTATCAAAGGTAAATTGACAGCTCGGAAAGCCCAGAATAACGAAAAAATAGAAGCTCTGAATGGCAAAAGCTATGATCTTGATCCTTCGATCACGGTGATCGCTGACGATCAGGGTGTCAAAAACATCGCTGGTATCATGGGCGCTGAAAAAGCTAGCGTTTCTGGCTCAACCACAGATGTCATTATTGAATGTGCCTATTTTGATCCGGCAGCTGTCTCACAGGCTGGTCAAAAATTAGGACTGGCTTCAGATGCTCGGATTCGTTTTGAACGAGGCGTTGATCCAGCCTTTTTGAATGAAGGCTTACAGATCTCTGCCCGCATGGTCCTCGATTTTTGCGGTGGTAAAGCCACACAGGCGGTCACGTTAGGCGAAGCGCCTTCTGCTGTTCCGGTCATTTCTTATGATCCTTCTTATGTGACGTCGCTTGCCGCAATGGATGTTGCACCAGCTCGCCAACGGGAAATCCTTGAACAATTGGGTTTTGCGATTGATGCAGGCTGGCGTGTTCGTGTGCCGAGCTTCCGTCGCGATGTCAGCGTTGTTGCCGATATCGTCGCTGATATTGTGAGAATTGAAGGGCTCGATAATGTGCCTTCAACTGCTCTTGATCGTGGTGATGGTGTGGCTCGCCCGATTGCAACCCATGGTCAGTTGACAGAACGGCGGGTGCGTCGCGCAGCGGCTGCTTTTGGTATGAATGAAGCCGTTACATGGAGCTTCATCTCCGAAAAAGATGCCAATATTTTTGGTGGTGCTTTCTGGAAACTTGCTAACCCGATTAGTGAAGATATGAAGGTGATGCGACCTTCCTTATTGCCGGGGTTGCTTACCGCTGCCAAACGTAATCGGGATCGGGGACAGTCTACTATTCGCTTATTCGAAGTTGGACGTCGTTATTTGCAAGAAGCTGAACGTCCAACTTTGGGGCTGATTTTTGCTGGTGAGCGGATGAGCCGCGATTGGCAATACGGAAAAAGCCAGAATTTCGACGCTTATGATGCCAAAACCGCTGTTTCTGCTATGCTGGATTCAGTCGGCATGCCCGTTGAAAAATTGCAGTTGCTGGGTGATGCCGGTGATGTTTATCATCCGGGGCGTTCAGGCCGATTGTGTCTTGGACCCAAAAACACTTTAGCTGTTTTTGGTGAAATTCATCCAGCTATTCTGGCTGAATTCAATATGGAAGGGCCTGTCATCGGGGCAGAAATATTCTTGGATGCCTTGCCGCTTCGCAAAAATTCGGGGCAGCTGCGGCAGCCTTACGCACCCAGTATGCTACAGCCTGTTTTCCGTGATTTTGCCTTCTTGCTACCAAAAGACGTTCCTGCAGCTGATTTAGTGCGCAGCATCGCCGGTGCCGACAAAAATGCGATTGTCGAGGCTCGTATTTTTGACGTCTTTACAGGCGAAACGATAGACGAGAATGAAAAGTCATTGGGCATTGAAGTCATGCTGCAACCTGCAGAAAAAAGCTTCACTGATGCTGAATTGCAGGCCATTAGCGATAAAATCGTCGCAGCGGCTGCCAAAAAGGGGGCTCGTTTAAGGGCCTGAAATTAGAAAAATTTGTTTTATTCAAGGCGGATATGGCATCATATCCGCCTCTTTTTTGTCTTTTTGAGGAAAATTGATGGCTGTTAAAGGTAAGGAATACCCTCATGATTCACTAACCAATCTGAGGCGTTTTTTACGTTACCTCTGGCCTAAAAATCGGCGAGATCTCAAAACAAGACTGTTGCTTGCTTTGGTCATGGTTCTCTTTTCAAAGGCTATTATTCTATTGATGCCCTTTGCATATAAAGGGGTCATAGACCACATGACGGCTCCTGAAAAAACGGGGACAGGCATCGCAATGGCCTTGGCAGTAGCTTATGCCGCCAGTCGATTCGGAAGCGTTCTTTTTGATAATTTACGAAACGCTATCTTTGAGGCTGTAGGGCAAAATGCAGCAAAAGAATTATCCGTAGAATTATTCAAACATTTGCATGATTTGCCTCTGTCTTTTCATCTTGAACGACGGACAGGATCTTTGACGCGCATTATTGAGCGCGGCACAAAAAGCATTGATTCAATGCTCTATTATTTGATCTTCAATATAGGTCCTACAATTTTTGAATTGATAGCGACCTGCATTATTTTTGTTCTTTCTGGCTGGGGTTGGGGTATGGTGATGGCTACTTTAGCTATGATCGCTATTTATATTCTCTTTACCCGTATCATAACAGAAAAACGGGTTGCTCTACGTCGGGAATGGGCAGAATATGACCAACAGGCGGGGCAATATGCGCTTGATTCACTGCTTAACTATGAAACTGTTAAGTATTTTAATGCCGAGAGTTTAGAGACTAAACGCTATTCCAAAATAGCTACGCATCTTTCTGATGCTACGGTCAAAGTTGAAAGCTCTCTGGCCTTTCTTAATATTGGCCAATCTCTAATTACCAATATTCTGATGGCAGGAAGTATGATTTTTACTGTCTGGGGATGGAGCCATAATCGTTTTTCGGTTGGGGATGTCGTTCTTATTAATAGCCTTTTGTTGCAACTTTTTCGACCATTAGACTTTTTAGGAACCGTTTACCGTCAGGTCAGACAAGGTTTAACCGATATGGCTGCGGTCTTCCGATTGATAGATACAAAGGCGACATTAGAAGACAAAGCCCATGCTCCAGCCTTACAGATTAAGACAGGCGAGCTACGTTTTGAGCATGTGCAATTCCAATATCATGCAGATCGCTCGATCTTAAAGGATATCGATTTTATCCTCCCCGCTGGTCAAAGCTTGGCTATTGTTGGTTCTTCCGGTGCCGGAAAATCAACTTTAGTACGCCTATTATACCGTTTTTATGATGTAACCGGTGGGCGAATATTGATTGATCATCAAGATATACGAGAGGTTACACAGCATTCTTTACGGCAAATTCTAGGTATGGTGCCACAGGATATAGTCCTCTTTAATGACACTATCGAATATAATATTCGTTATGGCCGTCCCAATGCTTCCTTTGAAGAGATTAGACAGGCAGCACGGGGAGCTGCTATCTCTGATTTTATTAACTCCCTGCCGCAAGGTTATCAAACGACTGTTGGAGAGCGCGGATTGAAACTATCGGGTGGAGAAAAACAACGCATTGCTATCGCTCGGATGCTGCTAAAAAATCCACCTATTTTATTATTCGATGAAGCAACCAGCGCGCTTGATAGTCATAGTGAAGCTGATATTCAGGCTACTCTCAATCAGATAGCTCAAAACAGGACAACGATTATTATTGCCCATCGCTTATCTACGATTGTTCACGCTGATCAGATTATAGTCCTTAATCATGGCAGAATTGCAGAATGTGGCAACCATCAAACCTTATTGGCTCAAAATGGTCTCTATGCCACGATGTGGAAACGACAAAGTCAAAAGGGGTAATGCCAAATGCAAAAAAGGGGGATAAAATCTCCCCCTTTTTTATTTATTCTTAAATGCTCTTAGGCTTCAGCTGCGGCGCTTTCAACTTCTGCTTTCGGGCGCCGTCCACGACGGCGTGGCTTTTCTTCTTCCTGATCAGCATTTTCTACTGGATTGATAGCAGGGGGCAAACGATCTGCTTCTAATCGTGCTTCTGCTTCAATAACAGCTTTTGGTCGCCGGCCACGACGGCGAACAGGAGCTTCTGCTACTGTATCGGAATCGATTGCCGGAATAGCCTCTGCATTGTTTTCTTGCAGGTCGCCTTCAGTATAGCGCTGCGCCTCTGCTGCTTTCCGTGCTTCCGCTTCAACGACAGCTTTCGGTCGCCGGCCACGACGACGAACTGGCGGTGTTACGGCTTCTTCTGATGAAACGTCCATTGGAATAGAGGGTTGAGCTTGAATCGGCATCGCCGTTTCAGTCATCCGGTTATCTTCTCTATCCATAAAATCTGCACGGATATCGGTGCGATCATTATTCTCTACAATTCGTCGCGACCGAACTGGGCTGTTATAGTCATTATTTCCGAAATTGGTGTTATACCCGTTATCAGCGCCATTACGATCATCGCCGGCCAAACGGCTTTCACCTACAACCCGACGAGGCCGTCTAACGACACGGTTTTCCGTATTGTAAGAAGAAGAGGGACGACGATTATCAAACCGGTTATCCATAGGCTGACGTGAATTATCAGCATTTTGTCTGCTATCCATGGATGAACGGTTGTCTATGATCTGTTCGTTATTATCGCCTTCTTGCGATAAATTACGATCACGCATCCGCGCTTCTTCATAACGAAGCCGATTATCATTCAAAATGCGGAAATAATGATCTGCGAATTGAAGGTAATATTCGGTCATTACCCGATCACCTTGCAACTGCATATCACGAGCCAGAGCCTTGTATTTCTCATGAAGCTGACTTGCATTTCCGCGTGCACGGTTATCGATACGATTATTGCGATCTATTCCGTTATTGGAATTAGACCGGGGCAAGCCCCCGCTACGCCCACGGCGTCGGCCGTTCTGACGATTATTGATCAACTGTTCGCTGCCTTCGTCACTACTGGTGGTTAAGTCACCATCCGCCATTGCGACCGGATAACGGGGAGTAAAACTATTTCATCCGCTATGCCGAAAATGGCGGGCTACGTTATTCCCCCTTGAAGACATTGCCCAAAGTCAATGTCATAACTTCTGGAGCCGTTACGACGTTTTGATATCTGCCCCGAAAAGGAACATCGGGAACGCCATGAAGCTACCATTGGGAATTGGCTTAAAAAGTCGGGCGTTAATGCCAGCTTACTTTTGTTTGCCTCTTTCTTTCTTAAGCAGTCTCAGGGATAAATCCAAGCATTATATTGAGATATCTATAAATTTTTCGAAAAAAACTGAAAAATTATCACCTAGATAGCAAAACACAGCGTGGCCTTTGTTCAAGATCGTAAAAAATTCGACTCCTCAATCCGGTCTCTTTAGCAATCATGCTAACATTTTCGGCCTGATCGAATCCGATTTCGAGACAAGCAATACCACGCTCGGTTAAAAGAGAAGGGATTTCCGGTATAATCTCACGATAATCATCTAACCCTTCATCTCCCGAAAATAAGGCCAGATGTGGTTCATAATGCAAGACATCAGCAGGCATCATGGCATCTCTGGCAATATAGGGTGGATTACATAATAAAAGATCGAATTTTTGTTGAATCCCTCTTCCCCAATGACTGATCTTGAACTCCACGCGAGGTAGAGCACCGCATTTATCAGCATTGAGGCGGGCAATTTTTATAGCCTCAGTTGAGGCATCAACGCCAAGCCCTTTCGCGTCTTTCCACTCATCTAAAGCTGCTAACAACAAGGCACCAGAACCAGTGCCAAGATCCAGAATATTTTCTGGTAAAAAAGCCTGTTCACGAAAATAGGCAATGGCCGTTTCGATAAGGGTTTCACTGTCAGGACGGGGAATTAAAACATCAGGCGTTACAGTCAGACGCAAAGTCCAAAAATCCCGATATCCTAAAATATAGGCTACCGGCTCATTTTGTTTACGGCGCTTTATGGCTTCAAAAAAGGAAAGGGGCGCTTCTTTTTCGCCCCATGATCCTAATAGCAGGGCATCCCGCTCTATGCCCAAGCTATGCGCCATCAATAATTCGGCATCAAGCCGCGCCGTCATGCTGACAGTTGCCAGATCACGGGCGGCTTCACGCAAAGCTTCGGTAATAGAGAGCGGTCTTACCAGACTCTCGGAAGATTTAATCATCCAGACTTGCCAGTCTTTCGGCTTCATCTTCTGCAATCAAAGCCGAGATTACTTCGTCTAAACCAGGACCGGCCAAGATTTCCGGTAAACGATGCAAGGTCAGATTGATACGATGATCGGTTACTCGCCCTTGTGGAAAATTATAGGTGCGGATACGTTCAGAACGGTCACCGGATCCTACCATAGATTTACGCTGGCCCGCCCGTTCGGAATGCAACCTTTCCCGTTCTCTTTCATAAAGCCTTGCTCGCAACACTTTCATTGCCTTGGCTTTATTCTTGTGTTGGGATTTTTCATCCTGCTGGCTAACAACAATACCACTAGGAATATGGGTGATACGAACAGCAGAATCCGTTGTATTCACAGATTGTCCACCTGGTCCCGAAGAACGGAAAATATCAATACGCAGGTCACGTTCATCAATATCAACGTCGACTTCTTCGGCTTCAGGCAGAACTGCTACAGTCGCCGCCGATGTATGGATACGGCCACCGCTTTCGGTAACCGGTACACGCTGTACGCGATGCACCCCACTCTCAAATTTCAAACGGGCGAACACACCTGCGCCAGTGATACTGATAACGACTTCTTTATAACCACCCAATTCAGCGGCACTGGCAGAAATCATTTCAACGCGCCACCCATGCTCCTCGGCATAGCGGCTGTACATCCGAAGAAGATCACCGCCAAACAAAGCCGCTTCATCACCGCCGGTTCCGGCACGAATTTCTAGAATAGCCGAGCGTTCATCAGCCGCATCACGAGGTAATAAGCTAAGAGCCAAAGCCCGTTCGGCTTCAGCCAAAGCTGTTTTGTTAGCTTCTAATTCTTCGACAGCCATGGCCTGTAATTCAGGATCGTCATCCTTGGTCATGGCTTCCAGCGTTTCGCCTTCTTCCCGTAAACGCCCGACATTTTCAGCTGCCAAAGCAACCGGTTCGACTTCGGAATATTCGCGGGATAATGCAACCAAACGGTTAGAATCCAGATCAGGCCGTGCCATCTCGGCCTGTAATTCTTCCCGTCTGGCAATAATAGCCGCCAAACGATCAGGTGAAATTGCGATCATTTATTCCTCAATTCTGATAAAATCCGGTCAACAATCTGATCAAGCGCAATAGCCTGCTGCTCACCTGTCACCATACTTCTAACGGTTGCTTCGTTTCGGGCTAATTCTTCTTCGCCCAAAATGACGGCATAACGGACACCCCAACCATTGGCCTTTTGCATCCGCCGTTTCATATTTCCACGCCATGACATATCGGCAGAAATACCGGCATGTCTTAACTTAGAAAGAATAGAAATCGCTGGATTCTTGGCCTCTTCACCTAGAGGAATAACCGCCACATTCATGGTATCCTCTTTAGGTTCATCGATTAACATGGCTAGACGTTCAATACCGGCTGCCCATCCAATAGCTGGTGTCAGATTCCCGCCTAAAGCTTCAGAAAGACCATCGTAACGCCCACCAGCCAGGACCGTGCCTTGCGCACCCAACTGGTCAGTAATAAATTCAAAAGCCGTATGACGATAATAATCCAGACCGCGCACCAATCTAGGATCGCGCGTCCATGCCACACCAGCAGCATCGAGTCCGGTTGTTACCGCCTTGAAAAAAGAAGCGGCTTCTTCTGTCAGATAGTCATCAATGATCGGCGCTTTTTCGGCAATAATTTTATCATTGGGGTCTTTAGAATCCAAAATCCGCAAAGGATTGCGCGTTAAACGTTCCTGACTTTCCTGCGACAGACTGTCAAAATGCCCTTGAAAATACTCGATCAAGGCAGCACGCCAAGCCTCACGGCTGGCACTATCCCCTAAAGTATTCAAGTGAAGGGTCACGTGTTGCTTAATCCCAAGCGATTCCAGCAATTGATCGGCAAGAGAAAGTAATTCAACATCCGCTTCTGGTTCTGCAGCCCCGATGACTTCGGCATCTATCTGATGGAACTGGCGATAACGTCCTTTTTGGGGACGTTCATAACGGAAGACGGGGCCATGGGTTGCAATTTTGCAGGGTGAATATTGCTGCCACCCACTTGTGAGATAAGCACGGGTCAATCCGGCAGTAAATTCGGGCCGAAGCGTCAATTGCTCACCAGAACGATCAGGAAAGCTGTACATTTCTTTGGAAACAACATCCGTTGTTTCACCCAAAGAACGCGCAAAGACGGCAGTTGATTCGAAAACCGGAATTTCTGCCCGTTTAAAACCGTATAGCTTTCTTATCTCATCAAATTTGTTGACGACATGGTTAAAGCGAAGTGAATCTTCACCAAAAATATCCTGTGTGCCACGAATCGGCTGGGGCGTTTTAATTTTCATGCCATTCATCCGGCTAATAAAATAAAGATGTTTTTCAAGAGTTGCCCGCGTCTAACCTATTTTTCTGGTTGTGCAAAATTTTGTATGCGCAGCTGATGCAGAAAGATCATCTGTTGCCTTTTCATCCAAAAAGACTTTTTTCTTCCTCAAAAGACAGAAAAAGAGGCTTGTGATAAAAACAAGCCCGCATTATCGCAATTTTATTATGGATATCAATCTTATTCCCACAGGCGATAATGCGCCCGAAACGCTGAATGTTATCATCGAAGTACCGCAGGGCGGCGAACCGGTGAAATACGAATTTGACAAAAAATCCGGTGCCTTGTTTGTTGACCGTTTATTGCATACGCCTATGCGTTATCCGGCCAATTACGGCTTTGTTCCGCATACTTTGTCAGATGATGGCGATCCTCTGGATGCTTTGGTTCTTGCCCCGACGCCTTTCGTTCCGGGTAGTGTTGTCAGCGTCCGTCCTATCGCTGTTTTGCGGATGAAGGATGAAAAAGGCGAAGATGAAAAATTGTTGACGGTTCCTGTTGACGACATCATCCCGCTTTATTCTTCTGTCAAAGAAGCCAGCGATTTACCTGCGATTATCACCGATCAGATCGGTCATTTCTTCGAACATTATAAAGACCTTGAATCTAAAAAATGGGTCAAGATCGAAGGTTGGGGCAGTTCTGCCGATGCTCGTAAAATCATCGTCGAAGCGATCGAACGCGCTCAGAAATCAGCCTGATCTTAGCTAAATCCAGCTTTTTTGCTGGATATTCAGATTAAATTTTATCCCGCATGACAAAATTTCTTTTGTTATGCGGGGTTATTTTTGACTGAAGCCTTTTTCTTCGACTGAAAATCAAGTGGTGTCTCTGGCTGATGAGGTAACATGCCTGCTGTTTCAGCGTAGATTTCTGTTTCTTGTTCGGGATGTGCTTCCAGCCATTTTTTCTGTTCTATTCGTTCCAAAGCCCGCCGCCGGATATAGGCTTTCCCTAGAACATATCCGGTGCCAAGAATAAGGCCAACAGGCCCCAAACGGCGAATAGCGCCAACAACCAAAGCCCCTGCTACCAGATTCTTCAGACTGTCACCTTGGTCGGCGCGATTGATCTCAGCCTGCACCAACGTCTCGACAATCCTTGAAACCATGCCTTCTCATTCCCTGAATGAAATTACAATAATAACCCGACCGGCAAGCGCCTTTTCTACATCATCGGTTTTTTGAAGAACGCAGAAAACTCTAAAAAGAGCCGTAAAATTTAAAATGACCGAATTTTTATAAAAATTCGGTTCTTTCTCTGGGGCTATCCTGCTTTTTTGGCCTGTCTTACGACCAAACACAGGATAGCGATATTCGATAGACAGTAAAATCTATTTTTTACGGCTGAAATCAACCGAAACGACATTCGACCCTTCTTCGATAGGTTTGGCTTCAGGCAATGGCCGTTTTTCCGGCTCCGGTTCATTCTCTTCCGAATCAACGACTTCTTCGAACTGGGCTTCAAATTGCAAGGCAAAGTGAACCGAAGGATCGACGAAATTGGTGATCGCGGAATAGGGGATAACCAGATTGGACGGGATACCACCAAAAGAAAGACCGATACTAAAATGATCGGATTCTACGACCAAATCCCAAAAGCGATTCTGAATGACAATCGTCATTTCTTCAGGGAATCGGGCTAACAGATGCGGCGGTACAGAAACACCGGATGCCTGTGTTTTAAAGGTGATATAGAAATGATGATCTCCGGGGAGGCCGCCCTCTGCCTGTACTGTCCCTAAAACGCGACCAACAACAGCGCGCAGGGCTTCTTGGACGATCTCATCATACGGAATCAGACTGTCAAAGCTTTCCTCATTCATAAAGCCTTAGGTGGACGTGTCAAAGCTATCGGTCAAGATGGGATTGAGTATATTTGCATGAAAGCGCGGGTAGGCTATAGCGATTTTATGCAGCGTATAGCCTCAATCCATCGTCAAACCGCCGAAACCGATGTTCATATCCACCTTAATCTGGATGGACATGGGCAATATAATGTCAAAACTGGCATTGGTTTCTTTGATCATATGTTAGATCAGCTTTTTCGCCACTCACTTATTGATTGCGATGTGACCGTCAAAGGCGATCTACATATTGATCCCCATCATACTATAGAAGATTGTGCACTTGCTCTCGGGCAGGCTGTTCAGCAGGCTTTGGGTGACAAAGCGGGCATTACTCGCTTTTCTCACGCCTATGCACCTATGGATGAAGCCTTGAGTCGGGTTGCCATTGATATTTCTGGCCGCCCTTATCTGGTTTGGCACTCCGCTTTCACTCAACCACGTTTGGGTGATCTTGATACCGAAATGCTGGAACATTGGTTTCTAAGTTTTGCTCAAGGGGCAGGACTTACCCTTCATGTTGAAACGCTTTACGGGCGCAATAACCATCATATTGCCGAAAGCCTGTTCAAAGCCTTGGCTCTGGCTTTACGTCAGGCCGTTGCTATTGATGCAGGGAAGCAAGGCCAAATACCTTCGACAAAGGGTAGTTTGTAACGTGAAAAATCAGGCATCTTCAACAGTCGCTCTTATTGATTACGGTGCGGGTAATCTCCGTTCAGTTGCCAATGCATTATTGGCATCGGGATTAGCTCGCGAAAATCTAGTTGTTACCGCCAATCCCGATGAGGTTCTTCAGGCAGACCGTGTTGTTTTGCCGGGGGTAGGTGCCTTCGCTTCCTGTATGCAGGCGTTAAAGGCTATTCCTGATATGGTGCCCGCTTTGGAAAAGGCTGTTCTTGAAAAAGGACGGCCTTTTTTGGGTATCTGCGTCGGCATGCAGCTTCTCGCTGACCAAGGTGAAGAATATGGTGTCCATCAAGGTTTGGGTTGGATCAAAGGCAAGGTAACACCACTCCGCCCGAATGATCCTTCTTGTAAGGTGCCTCATATGGGATGGAACCAGATTGGGCTGACCACAGATTCGCATCCTCTTCTTCGGGCGGGTGAAGCCTATTTTCTGCATAGCTACGCTTTTGTGCCAGAAGACGAATCGACCTTATTAGCGACAACTGAACATGGCGGTCTTGTGACGGCCGCAGTCGGACGGGATAATATTATGGGTGTCCAATTCCACCCTGAAAAAAGCCAGAGCTATGGTCTAGAGTTTCTGTCCCGTTTTCTGGACTGGAATCCCTAATAGAACGCACATCTTGCCAGATAGATGATACTGTCTGGCTTCCCCCTTTATCTTTTATGTCCCCCCATCAAAAGAACATAAAAGAACGGATATTGGAGAAATCCATGACGGATTCACTGATTATTTTTCCTGCCATTGATCTGAAAGAAGGTCATGTTGTTCGCCTGTCCGAAGGCGATATGGATCGTGCTACCATTTATGATGATGATCCAGCCGCTCGCGCCCGCCAATTTTATGAGGCGGGTGCCCGTTATTTGCATGTAGTTGATCTTGACGGTGCTTTTGCCGGCCATGCCATGAACGCGGCGGCGGTTGACGCTATTGTAAAGGCCTTTCCCGGCACTATCGAACTTGGCGGTGGTATTCGGGATATGAACGCGATTGATGGCTGGCTTTCTCGGGGCATCAGCCGCGTTGTCATTGGGACAGCGGCTTTTGAAAACCCTGATCTAGTGAAGGAAGCCGCCCAAAAATATCCGGGACAGATCGTGGTCGCGGTCGATGCACGTGATGGTATGGTCACTACCAAAGGTTGGGCAGAGCAGTCAGAAATTTCTGTCACTGATATGGCTGAACGTTTTGCTGACGCAGGTGTCGTTGCATTACTTTACACGGATGTGGGTCGGGATGGCTTAAAAAAGGGCTGTAACAGCGAGGCCACCTTAGCTTTGGCCGCCGCAACGGACATTCCGGTTATTGCCAGCGGTGGGGTCAAAGATATTGGTGATATCGAATTGCTGGCACGCCATACAAAAGACGGCATCGAAGGTGTTATCTGTGGTCGAGCTATTTATGACGGCTCACTTGATCTGAAAGCGGCTTTAGCTATTGCCCGCCAAGGAGGAGCTAGCGCATGACCCTTTGTACCCGAATTATCCCTTGTCTGGATGTTGCCGATGGGCGGGTCGTGAAAGGCGTTAATTTTACCGATTTAATGGATGCAGGCGATCCAGTCGAGCAAGCCAAAGTCTATGATGCTGCTGGGGCTGACGAATTATGCTTTCTGGACATTTCGGCCAGCCATGAAGGGCGCGGCACTATGCTGGATGTCGTCGCTCGTACGGCTGAAGTCTGTTTTATGCCCCTCACAGTTGGCGGCGGCGTGCGTCAGGTTGAAGATGCTCGTGCTTTGCTATTAGCTGGAGCTGACAAAGTCGCCGTTAATTCCGCTGCTGTCACTCGACCAGAATTGGTCGCAGAGATTGCTGACCGTTTCGGGGCGCAATGTGTGGTTGCTGCCATTGATGCTCGTCGTAATGGCGATCATTGGGAAGTCTATACCCATGGCGGTCGTCGTCCGACGGGTATCAACGCGCTCGATCATGCCCTTAATTTGACGCGTTTGGGAGCAGGTGAAATCCTTCTGACTTCCATGGATAAGGACGGGACCAGAGACGGCTATGATCTGGAATTAACGCGTCTGGTTGCTGATTCCGTGCCCGTTCCTGTTATTGCCAGTGGTGGGGTTGGGAATCTCGATCATATGGTCGAAGGGGTGACCAAAGGTCATGCCAGCGCGTTGCTCGCTGCCTCTATTTTTCATTTTGGCCAATATAGCTTGGCAGAAGCCCATGAAGCCTTGGCAAAGGCTGGATTAACCGTGCGGCATCCGCCCGAATAACCGATTAATCCACGTTTAAGGTGGGTTACTCTTAACAAGGTTACTTCCCGTTTTTTAAAATAGCCTGTTCAAAAAGGGCAGGGGATAAAGAAAGACAAAAATGTTATGTCTGAAGAAACATTAGCCTATATCGAATCCGTTATTGCTGAACGGCGCAAAGCCTCTCCAGAAGATTCCTATGTTTCTTCTCTCTTTCATCGTGGCACTGCCCATATCGCCCAGAAAGTCGGCGAAGAAGCCGTAGAAACTGTTATTGCGGCCTTGGCTCAAGATAAAAAATCACTGGAGAGTGAAGCGGCTGATCTCATTTTTCATCTAGCTGTTTTATTAGCTGACCGTGGTAGCAGCTTTGAAAATGTCTTTTCGGAATTAAGACGACGTGAAGGCGTCTCCGGTCATGCTGAAAAAGCGGCACGACCAAAATCCTAAATAATAGAATAGCGAATAAAGCCGGTCTTCCCAAGATCGGCTTTATTTATATTCTTTTGTATAATCAGAATAAGAATTAAGACCTTTTTTAAGAAATTTATTATCAATATTTTTAAAAATTTCTTTTATCTGAAAGGAACGAATAATGACTGTCGATATTCATCAACCCTATGATGATAACAATATCTTTGCCCGCATTATTCGCGGTGAAATCCCTTGCAAAAAGGTCTTTGAAAACGACCAAGTATTGGCCTTTCATGATATCAATCCTCAGGCGCCTGTTCATATCTTGGTTATTCCCAAAGGGCGCTATGTTTCATGGGATGATTTTTCTGAAAAGGCTTCAGATACAGAGATTGCTGCTTTAACGCAGGCAGTGGGTCAGATCAGCCGCGATCCAGCCTTAAACAACGGCTATCGGCTGATTGTGAATTGTGGCCATGATGCAGACCAGTTGGTGCCACATTTACATATTCATATTTTATCCGGCAAAGAATTGGGTGCCAAGCTCATCCAGTCATAATTCGCAATATTTTGCAATAAAAGGCTTATTTCGTTTTTGGTTTAAATTTTATTTGATCAAAATCAAAATAAGCCTTATGTAATAATAATATTATAATATTGTATCAGCTGGATATAGTCTTTCCTTACTATCAGGAGGATGAAAAGAACTAGATTATGTCAGAAAAGACGCTTTTTCTCTTGCCAGCTGTCGGGAAACGCCTTCTATTGTCTATCGAGGTGGGTCGTTCGGGCTAACTATTTGAGAACATCAATTAAATTTGGCCTGGAACGGTTAATCTATAGATAAAATCAAAGTGCGGTACAGACCGCTTCTTATCGGGGGATAATGAATGATATTCGGGCGTGTGAAGCCTCTCGACGCCATTTTAGAAACAGCTAAAAAGAAATCTCTCCATCGTTCTTTAGGCGCTTTTCAGCTAACTATGCTGGGTATTGGCGCTATTATCGGTACCGGTATTTTTGTGTTAACGGCGGAAGCCGCACAAAAAGCAGGCCCCGGAATGATGTTGAGCTTTATTATTGCTGCCTGCGTTTGTGGGGTGGCAGCTTTTTGCTATGCTGAAATGGCCGCTATGGTACCCGTATCAGGGTCAGCTTATACCTATAGCTATGCCGTCATGGGCGAACTTGTTGCATGGATGGTCGGCTGGGCGCTTATTCTTGAATATGCTGTGGCGGCCAGTGCGGTTTCTGTCGGTTGGTCAGGCTATGTTGTCGGTTTAATTGAGCATCTAACAGGCTCTCATTTACCAGCTTCCGTCCTTGTTTTTACCAAAGGGCCTTTTAATGGCGGTATTATCAACCTTCCCGCTGCCTTTATTGCTCTTTTAATCATGTCTTTATTGATACGTGGTACCAAAGAAAGCGCTACTGCCAGCGCTATTCTGGTTGTTATCAAAATAACGGCACTTTCTCTTTTTATCTTTTTGGCTATTCCAGCTATGAAGATAGAAAATTTTCATCCTTTCGCACCTTTGGGTTTTTCAGGTATATCTGCGGCGGCGGCTTCTATCTTTTTTGCCTATGTCGGTTTTGATGCTGTTTCTACGGCAGCCGAAGAAACCAAGGATCCTCAACGGAATATGCCGATTGGCTTGGTCGGCTCACTTGCTATTTGTACTTTGTTTTATATGTTGGTTTCGGCAGGCGTTATTGGTGGCGTGGGGGCGCAACCTGTTTTTGATGCCGCTCATCAGCATGCGTTACCCGCAGGTAGTAGTGAAATGGCAGCCGCCTGTTCTACTCTGAAAGACAGCCATGTCGTCTGCTCTAATGAAGCCTTAGCATGGAGCCTTCGTAAAATCGGATGGAATAAAGTCGGCAATCTGATTGCGTTGGCAGCCGGTTTTGCCTTGCCGTCCGTTATTCTGATGATGATTTTTGGTCAGACCCGCATCTTTTTTGTGATGAGCCGTGACGGTTTGTTACCGGGATTTTTTGCTAAAGTGCATCCCCGTTTCAAAACGCCTTATATCGTGACTGTCATGACCGGCTTGGCCGTTGCTACTTTTTCGGCTTTCTTCCCTGTTGGTATTCTTGCTGACATTTCCAATGCAGGCACGTTATTCGCGTTTGCTATGGTTGCTATTGCTGTCTTGGTCTTGCGTCATACCGATCCGAAAAGACATCGGCCTTTCAAAACGCCTTGTATTTATTTGATTGCGCCTCTGGCCGCCTTGGGCTGTCTGTATCTTTTTGTCAGTCTGCCTTTAATGACATTAAAAATGTTCTTTGGCTGGACGGTCGTCGGACTGGTTGTCTATTTTCTCTATGGCTATCGTCACAGTAATATTGCTCGCAATATTTCAGATGATGAAGAGGCCTAAAACGAACCACGGTTCTCCTGCCTCCTCTGCTCTTAGCGGATAGGCAGCGGGCTAAAATTCATTACCAAGAGAATACATACCCGAGAAAAAACGGCAGAGAATCAATCTCTGCCGTTTTTTTGTCTTTAAAATAGGGTTGATGTATCAACCGCTGTTGCGAAGTGCCGTCGCAATGGCATTGATTGTCAGCTGAATAGATTCGAGGATATGCGGGTTGGTATCACCTCCACGCCATTTCTTCAGCAATTCGACCTGTAAGTAATTAAGCGGTTCCAGATAAGGCCGACGCATCTGCACCGAGTTATCAACCGCCGGAAAGCGTTCCAACAGCCAATTCTGCTGGGTTGCCTTTAACAGACCTTCACAACCTTTATTCCAGCCATCCGCGATAGAATCATAGATAGCCTCACCATTTGTCTGATCCTCAACCAAGGCCAGATAATGCTTGGCGATCGTCATATCGGAACGTGCCATCACCTGTTCCATATTACGAATAGTCGTGCGGAAAAACGGCCAACGGCTTGCCATTTCCTGTAACAGCTCGGTATCTTCAAAGTCATATAAAGCCTGACCGAAACCGAACCAACCGGGTAACATGACCCGAACTTGAGACCAGCTAAACACCCAAGGAATAGCGCGTAGATCTTCAATCCGGTCGGATTTTTTGCGGCTAGGTGGGCGTGACCCGATCTTTAAAAGAGCAATTTCTGGCAAAGGCGTAAATTCACTAAAGAATTTGCGGAAGCCCTTCGTTCCATAGACCAATTGGCGATAGGTCTGGAAAGCTGAATCTGAGATCTGATCCAAGGCCTTACGGTAACGACTAAACTCTGGCTCGACAATGGTCGGTGCTTCCAAAGACGTAATCAAAGTCGCCGCTACGGCCTCATCCAGATGGGCAATAGCGCTTTCATGGGTGCCATATTTGGCCGCCACGACTTCACCCTGTTCTGTATAACGGATACGCCCTTTGACGGCTCCGGCTGGCTGCGACAGAATGGCATTAAAGTTGGAACCACCACCGCGACCAACGGAACCACCCCGTCCATGGAAAAACTGGATCTGCACACCGGCTTTTTCAAAAATCGGCACCAAAGCGAGGCAAGCCTTATAAAGACCCCAAACCGAGGTCAGATATCCGCCGTCCTTATTGGAGTCAGAATAGCCAACCATCACTTCCTGAACGCCATGTGCCTTTGCAATGGCTTGCGCTTCAGGCAGCTTGAACCATTCCTCCATGACCTTTGGCGCATTTTCAAGATCGGCCACCGTCTCGAATAAAGGCGCAGCTTCAATCGCCGCTTTTGGCTTGGCACCCCCTTGATACAGCCCTGCTTCTTTCAAAAGTAAATAGACTTCAAGAATATCGGAAATGCTTTCGCCATTCGAAATCAAATAAGTCGTAATGGATTCAGGGCCAAAAATTTCATGGGCGCGTGCCGCCGCCTGAATAATATCAAGTTCAGAACGCGTCTCTTCGGAATAATCGGCGCGCGGAACGAATAGAGTGCGCGGCTGCGACAATTCCCTTCTTAACAGCTTAACGCGATCTTCTTCCGATAGAGATAAATAATCGGCTTCAACGACGGCTGTCCGTAGCAGTTCATTGACAACTCTTTCATGAACCTGCGAATTCTGACGCAGATCGAGGGTAGCCAAATGGAAACCAAAGGTTTCAACCGAACGGATCAATGCCTTAAAACTACCTTCTGCCAATTTACCCAAGCCTTCGGCCAAGGTCTTCAAATCAGCCAGCAATTCTTGAGGCCGTTTATAGGCTTCTGCAGAACGCAAGGCTGGGCGCGAAGGGTTGCGACCGGCGATCTGACGATAGGTAGCGGCTAAACGGTCATAAATACCATTTAAGGCACGACGATAAGGTTCATCCGCACGGATCGCAGCATCGTCACCACTTTTATCGGCTAGACGTAGAATATCATCGGATACCGAAACCATATCGGTTGAGACCGAAAGATTGGAAAGCAGTTTATCAAGACGGTTGAGATAATCCGTCAATACCGTTTCCGAGCTGCGCTTCAAAGACAGCATGATCGTATCGGCATTGACATTGGGGTTACCGTCACGGTCACCACCAATCCAATTACCAGGTCTGATAAAGCTTGGAATAGAACTACCAAGCAATTTTTCCCATTCTGCATAAAGCTGGGGCAGAACAGGCAGAAAAGTTTCTCTTAAGAAAGACAGGGCAGTTTCGATTTCATCGGCTACGGTCAGCTTTTGCAGCATGAGCGGACGAGTCTGCCATAATATCGTGATTTGCTGGATTAACGCATCTTCGATCGGAAGACCATCTTCGGTCACCGTTTGTCCAGCATCTTTTAACCGCATTAAACCTGCAATGCGATTATAATGGTCAAGCATACTTTTCCGACGCACTTCGGTCGGATGTGCTGTCAGAACAGGCACAATGCAGGCTTTATCGATCATATCAATGATCGCCTGCTGACTGACGCCTTTGGCTTTTATGTCCTTAAGGGCACTTGCCATATTGGCATCAGGATCAAGGGCATCTCCCTGACGATCATCAGCCAAATTGGCCAGCATTGAAAACAGCAAAAAGGCATGTGCAAAAGAGAACATGTCATTAAGGTCAAGATCGGCTAAGCGAGAACTTAGCTCGGTGCTGTCAACAATACCCCGATGGCGTCTAATCGCGGCAGAGCGAATTTGCTCGATCTGGTTGAATAAAGACTCTCCGCCTTGTTCCTTAATAACCTGACCGAGCAGGTTACCAAAATAGCGAAGGTCTGGGTTCTGATTAATTGTGCGCGGCTTGGTCATAAACCATCCCTTTGCCTAGCTTACCGAAGAGAGACAACCCATCTTCTGGCCTTATGCCTCAAAAAAATGGTTAGTCTTTTCGATTAGAAGTATCCTAAATTATTTCTTAAAGGCTTTTTTTGTAAGAATTACTCTATTGTATAATAATTATTTATTTTTTGGTTATAAAATAACCAAAAAGTCATTTGAAATATTGAATAAGAAAGAATCAATTCTATTTACTTTGAAATTTAGGGACAGATTCTGAATCGCCATTCTGGCTATGCTTAAAAAATTTCAGCTTCCCGATAAAAATATATTAAGATTATTTAATGGTTAGAAACACAATAAGTAGAAAAAATAAAAAATTTTACCCTATAAACAATAAGATATGCATTGATATTGATTATTATTAATTATTCTTCTTTTCAAGAAGACAGCTTCGCTATCATCGCTGCAATAGAATTTATCAGAGCGATTAAAATTAGTTTCTATACCACAATCTTTTTTTCACTCATAAAGTAAGACATGGTCTTTCTGAATCGCATTTATACTCGCGGCGGGGATGATGGTAAAACTGGTATAATCGGTGATATCCGTCTTTCTAAAAGCCATGCTCTCATAGACGCCATTGGTGAAATTGATGAAACCAATGCCGCGATCGGTGTCGCTTTAGCAAAAATAACTGATCCTTTTTGTCAGGACAGATTAGGCCTTATTCAAAATGATCTTTTCGATCTTGGTGCAGATTTAGCGACGCCTTTTGAAAATAAGATTTCCTCTTCTCTCCGGATCACAGCTTCTCAAGTTGAAAGGTTAGAACTGGAAATAGACAGGATGAACCAAGATTTACCGGCTCTCAAAAGTTTTATTTTGCCGCAAGGGCAGGGGGGAATTGCTGAACTTCATCTTGCGCGTGCTATTGCTAGACGGGCTGAAAGAGCGCTTATCAGACTGAATGACAGTGACATTACGATCAACGCTGGGATCCGTTGCTATGTAAACCGCTTGTCTGACTATCTTTTTGTGATGGCTCGATGGTTAGGGCAAAAACTAGAGCAAGAACAGCTTTGGGAACCCCGAAAAGGCAATAGCTAACAGGTTTTTATTTTACAGCTTTAGACATCATTAGGCAATTAAACGTCGTTATTTTTATTTTTCCCTTGTGGATCAGGCTTTTTTCCGCAAAAGCGACGTTAACGTAAAATTCTCTTGTTTTCGGAGCCTGTGCATGTCCGCTACTTATGCCCCCGATAGAATCCTGCTTGAAAAGGCAGAGACCTTATCCGAAGCGTTGCCTTATATTCAGCGATATGCCGGTAAGATTTTTGTCGTCAAATATGGCGGCCATGCCATGGGTAATCCCGATGCAGCGCAAGACTTCGCAGAAGATATCGTTCTTTTAAAGGCGATCGGTATTCATCCCGTTGTTGTGCATGGGGGCGGGCCCCAAATCGGTAAGATGCTGAAGGCTTTAGGTGTCGAAAGCCAGTTTATTGATGGTTTACGAGTCACCGATAACGAAACAGCCAAGATTGCCGAGATGGTTTTATCAGGCGCTATCAATAAAGATATTGTTTCTTGGATTGGCCGCGCTGGTGGCCGCGCTGTTGGTATCTCCGGTAAAGACGCCAAACTTGTCGAAGTCGAAAAAGTCAAAAAGACCAGAAAGAATTCTACTGACGGGCAAGACGAAAATATTGATCTTGGTTTCGTGGGGCGTCCCGTTTCAGTTGACCGTCGCCTTATTGATACGCTGACACAATCCGGTATGATTCCGGTTGTTGCCCCTATCGGGGTAGGCGCTGATGGCGAAACCTATAATATCAATGCGGATACCATGGCAGGCGCTCTAGCCGCTGGTCTGGAAGCTGCACGCCTCTTCTTATTGACGGATGTTGCAGGCGTTCTTGATGCCGATAAGAAACTTCTACGGACATTAACGCCTTCCCAGATTGATAGCTTAACGAAGGCGGATGTTATTTCAGGCGGTATGATCCCTAAACTGGAAACCTGTATCGAATCCGTCAAAAGTGGTGTTGATGCTGCTGTTATTCTGGATGGTCGCGTGCCACATTCTATTCTGATTGAACTCTTTACCGAGCAAGGGGCTGGAACCCTTGTGAAGCTTGATTAAAAAAAGAATAGATAGAGATTATGCTACGTCGGATTTATAACTGGACGCTAAGAAGAGCAGCCGATCGGCATGCCTTATTATGGCTCGTGCTGCTGTCTTTTTCCGAAGCCTCGTTCTTTCCTATCCCGACCGAAGCCATGCTCGTGCCTATGGTTATAGCTCGTCGGGAAAAGGCATGGTTGATGGCATGGCTCGCTACCTTGGCATCTGTTGTCGGGGCTTTGTTTGGTTATGCGATAGGCTATTACCTTTATAATAGCCTTGGCGGTTGGCTTATCCATCTTTATGGTTTGGAAGGAAAAGCGCATAGCTTTCAGGATTGGTATGCCCGATATGGGGCTATCGTAATCCTGGTAAAGGGATTGACCCCAATACCTTTTAAACTGGTCACGATTGCAAGCGGTTTTGCTCATTATAATATTTTGAGTTTTCTTGCCGCTGCCTTTGTTAGTCGCGGATTGCGCTTCTTCTGTGTCGCAGGGCTTTTACGCCGTTATGGCAAACCGATTGAACAATTCATTGAAAAAAGGCTGACCTTAGTTGCTTCCGCCTGCTTATTATTATTGGTTGGCGGCTTCGCTTTGGTGAAAGTCTTATAAAAGATAACAATAATAAAATCTGAAGATATCATGCTTAATCATTTATTTAGGCATGATATTTTTTAGATATTTAATTAAAATCTCTATATGCAGTAATTCCCTAATTTGAAGGGATGTAAAAACACAGAAAAATGCATCTTCTTAATTATATAAAAAATAATTTATTGTAATTTTTAGAAAATTTAAATAATTTAATTATAATAAAATGATATTAAAATAAGTACTTTATTACATCTATTGTTTATATACTTGATCAATATCTGTTGGTTTAGAAATGTCATCAAAGATATTCGAGATCAATCGCTAATAGGGCTAGACATCCTCTTAAAACAAAGAATGCTGCCCGTCTGCCCGTCTGCCCGTCTGCCCGTCTGCCCGTCTGCCCGTCTGCCCGTCTGCCCGTCTGCCCGTCTGCCCGTCTGCCCGTCTGCCCGTCTGCCCGTCTGCCCGTCTGCCCGTCTGCCCGTCTGCCCGTCTGCTTGTCTCAAGAATAACTATTTTATGGGGCAGGTGCGTTAGAAGTCCAAGCTGATGGCTTGATCCGAACCGGGTCAATGTTGGCCAGCTGTTAGCTTTCCACTATTTTATTTCCAACGAATCCACCCTACTGGCAAGCCATATCCTCTATGCTCGAAGCTCAATACATTATCGAAATACGATCGAGCCAATCATCCTTAAGATAAAAATAATTTGCTCCAAAAATATTTAAGGCAGCTTCCAGTTATGAACCGGCGCTGCCTCAAATATAATCTATAGCCTAGATATTTTGTGCCTTAAATCACAAGATTTATAAGGCTGGAATCCTAGGGGAAACGGAAACCGAAACCAAGCGTTGCACGCGAACGAGACGTGTGGTTACCGAACTGCGTCCAGCGATACTGGGCGTTCATGAAGAAGTTCTTGGTGATCGAATATTCGATACCACCACCAACGGAATAGCCGTTGCTCCAACCGACATATTTGCTGTTTGGAGCAGCCACCCCGGCACCATTGACAGATACATTCCGCTGTTTACCAGAAGCATAACCACCAGCCATATAGATCAACAGATCTTTGGTCGGAAGGAAGCCCATACGCAAAGTTGCATCCCATTCCTGGAACATTTTGCGGGCAGAATAGCTGTCCGTACCAATTTGTCCGATATTATTACCCTGGCTACCGAGAGCAATGTTGTTACCAGCATTCTTTTCCCACATTTTACTGGGGTTCCAGTAGCTGCCTTCAACGCCGAAAACGAAGAAGTTATCAACAACAGCATCAACACCGAGCGTGCCACCATAGCCCATGTTATTACGGCCAGTGGTGTGGTTTGCTTGGGCACGAGTCCAACCAATATCACCTTCAACACGCAGACCGCGGAATTTGATGCCGCTGTGGTTAGCAACTTCATTTGGGTCTGGGGTCAGCGGAACGGGCTGAACAGCAGGCTGTGCGACAGTATCCTGAGCGACAACCGGCGCATCCTGAACAGGTGCGCTACCATCCGAAGCGGATGTGTCTGATACTGCTGGGGCGCCATAGGAAGGGGTCGCAGGCTGAGGTACAGTATCCTGTGCCCATGCCTGTGATGCAACCGCTGTGGTCAAGGCTGTTGCTGCAAGATAAAGCTTACGCATGCAATATACTCCATTTCACATGCGACTTCGGGAATATTGATCGTCCGTAGTCGCTGTCGGAAAAGTTTTATACAAAGAAAAAAGTGCTAAACAAAGTTAGTTATTGACCCAACTTACTGTGTTTATACTCTCCGGTTCTGCTGACATGGACGATTTTACACATAAATCCAATGTTATGCACCGCTCTATCTTATATTGCCCATTCCTATGTGGTAATGACGCAACAATTATTTGAAGATAAAGCAACATTCAAGCTCCGGTTAAAAAGATAACCGGAGCTTTATTTATGAAAAATTATCTGAAGCGCACACCGAAGCCGAGCGTAGCACGCTGGCGGGAGGTGTGATTAGAGAACTGAGAGTAACGATACTGGGCGTTCATGAAGAACATCTTGCTGATGGAATATTCAACACCACCACCGACGGAATAACCATCGCTCCAGCCAACATTGCGGTAACCGCCAACGCCAGTACCGCCAACACCGGTATAAAGGGTGCGTTCACGGGTCGTTGCATAACCACCAACTGCATAAAGCAGGATATCAGGCTGTGCGAGGAAACCCATACGGATAGAAGCATCCCACTCCTGGAAAGCTTTGGTAGAAACACTACCGCCATTACCGTTGGTTGCCATGTTGTTACCGTTATTGTCGCCCCACATTTTACTGGGGTTCCAATAGGTACCTTCTGCACCGACTACGAAATATTTACCGATCTGACCATCGATACCAGCGGTACCACCATAGCCCATGTTATTCTGGCCGACGCCATTTGCCCGCGCACGATCCCATCCGATGTCACCTTCAATACGGAAACCACGAAAGGTTGTCGGGGTATTTATAACCTGAGCCGGTGCCTGCGCCGCAATAGCAGCCGTTGCAACGGCGGCAGCAAAAATTATCTTACGCATAAATTACTCCACTTCCGAACTCGGCATGGTCTCTATATCATTTTACACATAAGCAAAACGATAAGCTAATGCACCCATTCACGAGATATCTATTAACCTATAGTTTCGTAAATAGCATGTTTAAAATATTATTGCATAATATCGGGGTTGTATTGTTTATTTTTAGACTTGATTAGTAAAATATACTATAAAACAATGATTATGTTGCCATCGTGCAACAGATGGTAACGAAGAAATTCTCCTCATTATTTTCTTTACAAAGGCCCCGTTTTTAAAACTAAATTTCTAAAAATTAGATAATATTTATACAATAATATTATGAATGTTCCGCCTCTATACCAAAGGCATAATAATTATCAATATTCAAAGTTGTCATTTTAAGGAATATTTTCATGGCCGTGGCAATTGTTATACCCGCTCGTTTCGCCTCAACCCGTTATCCGGGCAAGCCTCTTGTGCCCTTGGCGGGGGCAGATGGTGACAAAAAGCCCCTTATTATACGGAGCTGGATGGCGGCATCTTCCGTCCGTGGTGTCGATCGTGTCGTTGTTGCAACAGATGATCAGCGTATTGCGGATGTTGTGCAAAAAGCGGGTGGCGAGGCTTTAATGACCCCGACATCTTGCCGAAATGGAACCGAACGCTGTGCAGCTGTTCTCGATCAGCTTGGCGATGACTATGACCTGATTATCAATTTTCAGGGAGATGCGCCCTTAACACCCGCTTTTATTGTTGAAAAGCTGATCGATATTATGAAAGACTCACCGGAATATGGTATTGCGACTCCTGCCGTGACGACTTCGCCCACCGTTCGGTTTCAGTTGTTCGATGACCAGAAGCAAGGTTTGGTTGGGGGAACAACCGTGGTTCGCAATAAGAAAGGTGAAGCGCTGTATTTTTCGAAATCAGTCATTCCTCATCTTTCCAAGGCAGATCGCGCCGATCCTGATCTACCTGTTTTCTTACATATCGGCCTTTATGCTTACAGACCGGATACTTTGCGGCAATATGCGTCCCGAGCCCCTTCAAAATTGGAATTGATTGAAGGACTGGAACAATTACGCTTTTTGGATGAAGGAATAGCGGTTAAGGTTCCGCTCATCGACAAACCTGATCTTGAATTATGGGAATTGAACAATCCGGTTGATCGTGACCTGATTGAAGCCACTTTAATGGCGCGTGGTATAAAATAAGCGAAAGCAACATGCTATGTCTAACAAACTAAATAACCAATATCCGAGCCTTAATCTTTGTGGTCAGGAGGTTGGGCTTGGGCATAAATTATTTTTGATTGCAGGCCCCTGTGTCATTGAAACCGAGGATCTGACCCTAAGAACAGCCGAGCGGTTGAAAAAGATCGCTGAAAAGCTGGGCATTCTTTTGATCTACAAAAGCTCTTTTGACAAAGCGAATCGCTCTTCCAGCCAATCTTTCCGTGGCCCCGGTATAGATGAAGGCCTTCGTATTCTTGAAAAAGTGCAACGAGATGTTGGTCTGCCGGTTTTGACCGACGTGCATACCGCCTCACAGGTGCAAACTGTTGCCGAAGTTGTAGATGTTTTGCAGACTCCTGCTTTTCTTGTCCGTCAAACTGACTTGATCGAAGCGGCCGCGGCCTCTGGCCGTCCGGTTAATATCAAAAAAGGACAGTTCTTGGCTCCGGGCGATATGGCCAATGTCGTTGCCAAAGCACGGGTCGCCGCTGCCGAAGTGGGTATCGCTGCCCCTTCTATTATGGTTGCAGAGCGCGGTGCCTGTTTCGGCTATAATAATCTGGTTTCCGATATGCGGGGATTGGTGATTATGCGGGAAACCAACTGTCCGTTGGTTTTTGATGCGACCCATTCTGTCCAACTCCCGGGTGGTCTTGGGAATAAGAGCAGTGGCGAGCGGCAGTTTGTTTCTGTTCTGGCGCGTGCTGCTGTTTCTGTCGGTATTGCCGGATTGTTCTTGGAAACGCATCCTGATCCGGCCAATGCTCTGTCGGATGGGCCTAATACGGTGCCGCTTGATCATCTGGAACCGTTACTGACCAATCTGGTTGATCTTGATAGCTTTGTGAAAGAACGCCACTTGATTGATCAATAAGAAGGTCAATCATTTGATTATATCTGATTTTTATCCAGCGCTATTTTAAGAAAGAATCTGTCCCGTCAATATGTAAGTAACTTTTTTACCTTAAAAGCCAATTGGGCTTTGGTACAAAAAGGAGCGATGAGGATGGGGCAGATTCAACAACCGATACAAGGGTATGACAGCACGTCACCTTGCGGCGACAATCGAGACCCACAGCCTTTCGACTTCAATTTTATTTTTGCTTTCCAGCCCATCGTCAATATCAAGAATGGCCACATTTACGCGCAAGAAGCCTTAGTTCGTGGATTAAAGGGCGAGGGGGCTCACAGCATTCTTTCCCGAATTGATGAAAATAATCGCTATAGTTTTGACCAGAAAGCCCGTGATAAAGCTCTGCAATCGGCATTATCTTGTAATTGGGATGGTGCTATCAGTATCAACTTCATGCCGAATGCCGTTTATTATCCCGAATATTGCCTTAGCCAGACGTTATCCACTTGTGAAAAGCTGGGGATCAATCCTGCTCGCCTTATTTTTGAATGGTCGGAAAAAGAATATCTCACCGAATATGACCATATTCGCCATGTTATCTCACGCTATAAGCATTTAAATTTTAAAGTTGCTTTTGATGATTTCGGCGGCCTTTATTCGAATTTTAATCTTTTGACAGCCTATCATCCCGATATCATCAAGCTCGATCGGCATTATGTTGTTGGCATCGAACATGACAAAAGACGGCGTGCCGTTGTCAAAGCGATGGTAGGTCTATGTCGCGATCTTGGTATCGATTTTGTCGTCGAAGGCGTCGAAACAATAGAAGAATTTAAAGTTTTGCAAGACCTTGGTGTTGATTTGATGCAAGGTTTTTTGTTGGCTCGCCCTGCATTGATGCAAATGCCACAGGCAACGATGCCCCCTTAAGAAAAGGGCGTTACCTTAATAGAATGAAAGGTCTATTTTTTGACTATCCCAGAAGAATAGAAACAGATGAGATAATCCTATTCTCCATAGAAGAAAGCTAAACTCTCTTCCTTCCAGATAAAAAGTTAAGGTCGATATTGCCATTTACCCTTGGCAAAAATGAATAATTGCGTTACTAGCCCGCTTCATATCGACTAGAATAATGGTTGCTGCCATTTGCGGAGAGGTGCCAGAGAGGTCGATTGGGACGGTCTCGAAAACCGTTGTGCCCTTACGGGTACCGTGGGTTCGAATCCCACCCTCTCCGCCATAAAACAGCTTAATTCCCTGAAAGATTTTTAGCGATTTTAACGGCATAACGATCAGTCATGCCAGACACACAATCCGTTAAAGCATGAAGCGCCTCATAAGGGGTTCCGACGCCTCTTATATCAATCCCGACTGTCCGGCATAACTGTCGATGATAAGCTTCCAGTTTTTCACTATCCCAATTTTTTTGCATCAAATCATCAAGGATAGGCAAAATACCATTCAAAATTCGGTGGATTACATTTCTGCCATAGACTTCTAACTCAGTCTTTCTGCGCGATGTGAATAAACGATCTTCCGCTATATTTCTGATTTTCTTAAAACCCTCTTTGATGCTAGATTCTTCGATCAGGGATGTCGAAAATTGTCCTGACATCAATGCATCATAATGGGCTTTAAACGCTTCGACACAGGCATCAATCGCTCTACCAATACAAACAGCCCGAGCATGAGCAATCTCTTCGGTGTTATTATAATCTGGCTGCTTAGGAGGAAGGAGGTCTGGAGCGATTGTTTTGAAAAGATGGATAATTTCATCTTTACCTAAATCGCCTGAAGCATAGGCATCTTCAAGATCAAGGATATTGTAGCAAATATCATCTGCGGCTTCGACCAGAAAAACTAACGGATCACGCCGCCACCAGCAGCGATCATTCGTCTTTTCAGATTTTAGCTCAAGGGCTTCAGCCACTTCTTCAAAAAGAGCTAATTCACTTTTAAAAATACCGCTTTTTTTAAGACCGCAATAGGGGTGATCTGTAAAGGCCTGCTTTTGAATATCAGCTGTTACCGGATATTTAACAAAAGCTCCCAATACACCATAAGACAGGCGCATCCCTCCCTCATAGCGGTACATTTCAAGCTGGGTCAGCAAACGAAAGCCTTGGGCATTGCCGTCAAAACTCTTAAATTCTTCTCTGTCTTCAGGCGCAATGGCTTTTAACAAAGGGGATGATTCTGCCATTTTTTGAGCGAACCACGCGCCGATGGCATTTTCTCCGGCATGACCAAAAGGCGGATTGCCAATATCATGGGCAAGACAAGCCGCTTGAACAATCCCAGCAATAGTGTGGCGTTCTCCTTCTGTAATTTCCTTTTGATTTTCTAGCCAATGACCGATTTTTATACCCAAAGATCTTCCAACACTGGCGGTTTCAACGCTATGAATAAGACGATGATGAATATGGTCATTTTCATAAAGCGGATGAACTTGCGTTTTATTCGCCAACCGCCGGAAAGCGGATGAAAAAGTAATCCGGTCTGCATCTTGAATAAAAGCAGGGCGATCCTGATTTTGCTGATAATCAGGTGCCGATAGCCGCTTGTGGCTCAGTAGTCTTTCCCATTTCATTTCGTCTATTCCAAAGAGATTTATTCAAATATCACTATAAAATAGGTCGCTTCGGGATAGAAAACAGTCGGTCTTCCCTATTTTAATTTGATCAAGGTATTCCAATGAAGCGTTTCTGGGCTGATCTCCATGTTCATTCCCGTTTTGCCCGTGCCACCAGCCGTAATCTTGATCTTGAGCATCTCGCCCTAGGTTCAGCGGAAAAAGGCATCCAGCTTGTTGCAACGGGGGATTGCACCTATCCGGCATGGCGGCAGGAAATGAAAGAAAGGCTTTACGCTGAAGGGAATGGCCTGTTTCGCCTCAAGCCTGAAATCGAACGTCCCCTCATGGCAACACTGCCTTCTGGTTGCCAAAAAGAAGTCCGCTTTATTATTTCGGGCGAAATTTCGACTATTTATAAAAAAGGCGATAAAACCCGAAAAGTGCATCATCTGGTGTATCATTCTTCCTTTGATGCGGCTGATCGCTTTGCAGAAAAATTGGCAAAGATCGGAAATATTGTTTCAGATGGCCGTCCAATTCTGGGTCTAGATTCACGGGATTTACTCGAAATAACCCTAGAATCTGGAAAAGATTCATGGCTCGCGCCGGCTCATATCTGGACGCCGTGGTTTTCTGCGCTGGGATCAAAATCAGGCTTTGATTCTATCGAAGAATGTTATGGCGACTTGGCCAGCCATATTTTCGCCGCCGAAACCGGTCTGTCATCTGATCCTGAAATGAACTGGCGCGTTTCATCGCTTGACCGTTATCGTCTAATTTCTAGTTCTGATGCGCATTCTCCGGCAAAATTGGGACGAGAGGCCACGCTTTTTTCCTGCGAAATGGGATTCCAGCCTCTCCGCCACGCCTTGGAAACAGGCGAAGGCTATGTGGGTACCGTTGAATTCTTCCCTGAAGAAGGCAAATACCATGCCGATGGGCATCGTAATTGTCATATTCGCCTTAATCCCAAAGAAACTTTAGCTTTGGATGGCCTCTGTCCGGTTTGTGGCAAACCTCTTACGATTGGTGTTGCCCATCGGGTCGAGATGCTAGCTGACCGCGAAGAAGCCATTCCACCCGCGACTGCAGGCGAGGTTAGCAGCCTGATTCCATTACCTGAAATTCTGGGGGAATTGCTGGGTGTAGGCTCCACCAGTCGCAAAGTTGCGGAACGCTACACCGAAAGTTTGCGGGTCTTAGGTTCTGAAATGGCGATTTTGCACCATGTTCCTTTGGAAGAGATGCAGGCCATCCATCCTTTATTGGAAGAGGCTATTCGTCGTTTGCGGGCGGGCAAAGTCATCCGTCAGGCCGGATATGACGGGGAATATGGCGTTATTCGTTTATTTGAAAAAGAGGAAATGGAAAAACTGACCAAGGGCGGCTTGCTTTTTCCGGTTACCGAGATGGTCAAGCCTTCACGCCGTCCGATAACAAAAACATCCTTACCTTCGGATGATAATCGCGCCTTTCAAGCCAGTCCTAACCTCCCCAATGTCGATCGAGAAGATCTCGCTAGAGATATCCCTAATTATCCGATGTTATCGACTTTGGATAGCGACCAAAAGGCTGCTGCTTTGATAACGGACAAAGCCTTGATGGTTCTCGCGGGACCCGGTTCCGGCAAAACCAAAATGCTGACCCAGCGCATCGCCCATCTGATACAGAAAAAGGCTATCCCTGCTGAAAAATGTCTGCTTCTCACTTTTACACGACGAGCCACTGACGAATTAAAGGCAAGGGTGAAGCAACTTCTGCCAGAAACGGAGAGCCCGCCGATTATTCATAGCTTCCATTCTTTGGCTCTCGATATGCTCAAAAAAGATAGCAAGGCTTTTGGTCTTGCTGCTGATTTCCGCATCGTGGATCCACAGAGTTTGAAAAAAGCCTTCATGGAAATGTCTAATCTATCTTCTAAAAGAGCAGATGAAGCATTGGAACGCTTTTCTCTTCTGAAAAAATCGGGAGAGGTCGGTGACCTCGAAGAAGAAATACTCCGTCAAAGCCTTGAAAATCTGAAACAAGACAATCACTGGCTCGACTTTGATGATCTTCTCATCAAGGTCGTTAATGGTTTGGAAAATAATGCGTCTTTGCGAGAAAAATGGGCAACTGCCTTTTCTTTTCTGTCAGTAGACGAATTTCAGGATATCGACATCTGGCAATATCGCCTTGTCTGGCTTCTGACGGGGAGGAATACCCAGCTAACCGTGATCGGTGATCCCGATCAGGCTATTTATCATTTTCGTGGGGCGGATTCCGAATGCTTCACCCGCTTACAACAAGATTTTCCTGAGATTGTCTGTCGTCGTCTTAATCGCAATTACCGTTCTATGGCTGATATTGTGGCGGCGGCCAATCGTATCATGCCAGAGAACAAGGGGCAGGCGTTACGAGGGCAGGGGGATAAAATTCTACTTTATCTAGCAAGTGATGAGGCGGATGAAGCCCGCTTTGTTGTCCAAAAGATAGAAGAATTGATGGGCGGCCATGACATGCTCACTGCCCAAAACGGGAAGAACACTGCGAAAAGCCAGGAAACAGCTTTCGGTTTTCGAGATTTCTCCGTGCTGTATCGCCATAATTTTCAAGCCAAAGCTTTTGAGAAAGCCTTCAATCAGGCTGGCATCCCTTTCCGTAAAACAGCCCCCATTCCGATTACCTGCCATCTCGCAGTGAAAGCCTTTATCGAGAAAATTGAACAAAGCCCGCAAGAAACACTTCAAGATCGATTAATCGTGCTTAAAAATATCACCACTGAACTAGCACAGGAAAATCAAGGAGAAGAGGCGGTTCTATCTCCGGCAGACAGGGAACAAGCCTATTCATGGCTCAAAATCATAGCGGAAAAATCTGGACAACAAAGCCATACTTTTTTCTTGGAGCAGATTGCCTTGGCAAATGAAGTCGATTTTCATGATCAACGAGGCGACAGAGTTTCTCTGATGACGATGCACGCATCAAAAGGACTGGAATTCTCAGCTGTTTTTGTCACAGGTCTCGAGGAAGAAAATTTTAACCTGCATCATCAGCCTGATAATCCGACCGAAATAGCCGAGGAAAAACGCCTCTTCTATGTCGCTTTAACGCGCGCTCGTGATTATCTGTTTCTAAGCTATGCTAAAAAACGCTTTATCTACGGCGAATATCAAAAACAGACCACTGCCGCTTTTCTCAATCTTTTAAAAGACATGCTTGTGACCGAGACACCTAAAAAACGTCTATTTAATGATAGAAAGGCGCAATACAGCCTATTCTAGAAAAGCAATTTCTTTAAAATTTCCAAGTCGATGCTCTTTCTTAGGGCATCGACTTATTTTTTATTCACAGATAAAAATGCCTATTTGTTAAAAAATGCAAAACAAAAACAATGTAAAAGAATATTATATAAATTTTCAAAAAATGAAAAATATGAAAATAATACTATTAAATTAAATAAACTTTATAAAATGATGAAAAATTACAAATAAAAACCCTAAATAAAACCACACTTCATGCTGTTTATAAATAAGGACTTCTTTTCTTAGAAAATCAGTTGGTCATTTATTGAACAGCATGGGGGATTATGACGAAGCGAAAACTTTCAAAGCGTAGCCTTTGGCTAGCGGGGGTCACTTTTCTTATTCAAGCGGGGGTTACGTTAGCTTTTCCTTCATCTGCTGAAGCTATTGTTATCAATGATAACGAAACACCGGACAGTGTTTTGGATCAGACTAATTTCACAGGCATTGGTCAAATGGTCACCGATACAAAAAACGGTAATCTGACGACATGCACTGGCACTTTAATCAATCCAAGAACCGTTTTGTTCTCGGCACATTGTGTCAATAATGAAGCGGCGACCAGCTATGGTTCAGGGCAGGGCGGGACACCGGTCAGCTTTGGTTTCGCAGTGGATAATAAAGACGCCGTTACAAACTGGTTATCTTCGGGGCAACGTTATCAAACCAATGTCGGGCAAGGAATCTATACAGTCGAGCAGGTAAATTATAACCCTGCCTCGATTGATCCTTCCGGCAAAAACTATCTGCATAGCGATATCGCCACCGCTACGCTTGACACACCGGCCTCTGATGTTCCGACATGGTCGTTGCTTTTTTCTCCACTGACCGGAAATAGCGGCAGTGCGGATAAAAATGGCACGGGTTATCATGTCTCGATCAGTGGTTACGGGATGTCCGGCATCGGTTCGACAGGCGCTACAGAAGCCATAGATTACCGACGGCGTTCTGCCGAAAATATGTTGGGTGCCTTGGCTTCTATGAATGATGTCACAGGATTTTTATCGAATACAGCTAATGGCTCAGCACAGAACCTCTATCAGTTTGATTTTGATGATCCGAAGAAAGGGCAGCAAGGGCGCAATCCGAACGATATTGATTTGTTCGGTGATACTGCGCTCCAGAAAGAAGGGATGACAGCTTCCGGTGATTCCGGCGGGCCCCTTATTCTGGATCAAAGTTTTTCGAAAGAGGTTGTGATCGGCGTTTTGTCCGGTGACAACCGCTATTTTCCAGATCAGGCAGAAAGCAGTTATGGCACATCTGCCTTTTACCAGCCGCTTTATCTTTATTGGCAATGGATAGCGGCTAATAATCCCTATCATTATGCCACAGCCAAAGCCGGTGATGGGAAATGGAGCGATCCCGACCACTGGTTAAGTCAGGTGGATCCCCATTATCAGATACTCGACAGCAACGGCCAATTGGTAAACGGTATTCCGTCTACGGCCGAAGCTGGAGAAAAAGGGGACAGCCCGAAATTCGGTAGCCTTTGCTACGACAACGGGACCAGCCGCTATTGCAAGACCTTAGCGACAGGAAATAATAGCAGTGGACAGGATGCCTTGCCCCAAGCCAGCTTGGAAAATGGTCTTCCCAATGCCAGTAATTTTGTGCCAGATAATCAAGAATCTGACCGATTAAGCGGTGCCAAAGCGCGCTATTTTGATATTACGCTCTCGGCTGACGGGACAACCACGCTTGATATGAATGCCACGGTCGATCGCTTTGCGATAGATGGGGCAGGAGCAAAGCTCGATATCCAAAAAGGTTACCGTTTAAATAGCTTGATAGATGTCACCCAATATAATGGCTGGATGAATGTTGATGGTGCGCTGGCAACATCGGGTGATTATGCCATTATCACAGGGCTATTAACAGGTAGCGGCAGCATCACCACACCCTATCTGACCAATGTGGCGGGCGTTATTGCTCCGACGGGTAATCTTGCGGTTAATGGTAATCTTGTTCTGTCTTCAGGTAGCCAGCTTGCCATTCGGCTAGGCGCAGATCAAACATCAGACAAGCTGACCATTAACGGCTTGGCTAATCTTGGGGGCGCTGTTCGTTTTTCAGCTTTA
Source organism: Zymomonas mobilis subsp. mobilis ATCC 10988 (assembly GCF_000175255.2). Taxonomy (NCBI): domain Bacteria; kingdom Pseudomonadati; phylum Pseudomonadota; class Alphaproteobacteria; order Sphingomonadales; family Zymomonadaceae; genus Zymomonas; species Zymomonas mobilis. Next base: position 1,896,288 of record NC_017262.1, read on the forward strand.
TCGGGGTACAAACCGCATAGCGGTGACAAATTTACCTTTCTTACAGCCAGTGACGGCTTATCGGGGCAGTTCGCTAATGCTTCCGGTATAGATGGCATCCTCAATCCGATTTTAAGCTATGACCAAAATAGCGTCACTGCGATTATAAAAATGAATAACTATCAGGATATTGTTGATAGCCATTCTTCGGTACAAAAAGCCTATGCTCAATTACTCGATCAAAATCGCCAAGCGAATGGCACAGGATTGGATAATCTTTATACGCGTTTGGATTTGATGGATGCTGCCCATCTGCAATCGACGCTTGAATCGATGGCACCTCGAAATGAAGCTACCATTCGTGCGTTAGATCGAGCGGGTAGCGAAAATATGACCCGTTTTTTCCGGCAACGCCTCAATCGGATCAATCATGAAGATATGGGTGGTAGCTTAGCTTTCTATGGGCAGCCTTTAGCTTTCGCCTCAGCTTCCTCTTCTCGTAGTTTGGGACAAAGACAGGCTTCGGATATCTCGGACATGGTTTCCCTGTCTCCCCATATTAAATTTGTCGATACGGTTAGCGCTTTTGTTGCTAGTGGCTATCTCAACGGTCATAACCAGTCGATGCCCTCTTCCAGCTTGTCCGGCCATGACAATTTTAATGGCTGGTTTTTGGCAGGCGGTGCCGAAATAGCGGCGACTCCCAAGGTGACAGCAGGTATCGGCTTTTCCTATAGTAATTTGAATGGAGACAGTTCCAGCGGACAGACTAGTAAAGCCAGTCTGACTCAAGCGACGCTTTACGCTTCTTATAAATTACCGGCTAAATTAATTTTATCCGGTCAGGTTAGCGGCGGCGTTTTCAGCAGCACGAATAAAAGACGGGGGAGCATCGACAGCCTGAATTACAATTTTAGGCAAAAAGGCTCTTCTTTCAGTGGTTCAGCTGAAGTCGTCTTGGGACGAGATATTGATCTATCCCATTTGATCATTACGCCTAATATCGCCGTTCGAGGGCAAAAAACCGATGGGAACAATCTGACCGATCGGGCCTTAGATGGAAGCGACAGCAGCGCGGCCTTAGAATTATACCGCAAGGCTTATAATTCTGTTCAGACAAGAGCGGGTTTTGACATCTCTGGTGAAGTCAAAACGCGCGGCGTGACCTTGGTTCCTCATACCAGCGCCCATTATGTCCATGAATTATTGCATCCATCGCAATCGGTAGCAGCCCGTTTTGTCAATGGTGTTGGTGGCAATGCTGCCTTTATACTCCCCAATAGCGATCATAACTGGGGCGAAGTTGAAGGCGGTCTTAAAATAAAAGGACGTCGTATTGATTTCGACATTTCGGCTGGCACGGTCTTTGGTCGTCAGGATTTGGCCTATAACGCCTATCGTGGATCGATAACCTATCATTTCTGATAGAGAACCATGTCCTCAAGATAACAAACAGAAATACGCGTTTATTATACATTCTTTTTTCGGGCAGGTGATTCTCTATTACAGATAATCCTGCCTATCATGATGTATAAAAAAGGCCGCTCCCTAGAATAAGGAGCGGCCATTATTTTGCCAGTGAGCAAGGGGGCTTACTCAATCACCTGACGATTATACACAGCAATATGGAGCTAATTGCCGCATAAAGTGGATTTATTACGGTTAAAATCGTTTAAATCCACCTAATCCCTGTAACAAAAATAAAAGATAGTTCAATTATGGATGTAATATTTTTTACGTAAATTTTTTTTTAAGCCATCATGAAAAATTAAATATAAAGTCCACCCGCACGTCCTCTTTTGGCTTTGATCGCTTTTATTCCCTGATTTTGTTTTTATAGAAGTTCCGCTTTCTATCGACTATCATAGCTATCAATCAGATCAATGGCCGGATAAAATCGGCTGATTTTGTCACGACTATTCTATTGTCTTATCCAGTAAAAAAGGCCGGAATCAGGTGAATATATACGAATATCAGGCGATGGCTCTTTTGAATGAACGGGGTGTCTCGGTTGTCCCCGGTTATATGGCCGCCAATGTAGAAGAAGCCGTCAAAGCGGCAGAACAGCTTTCCTCTCCTCCTTATGTCATCAAATCCCAGATTCTAGCCGGTGGTCGCGGCAAGGGGTATTTCCGCGAATCTCCGAAAGAGGGCGGTGGCGTCCGTTTGGTCTCTGATATCGCCGCTGTCAAAAAACAGGCAGAATCAATGCTCGGTCGGCATTTGGTCACTGCCCAGACGGATGATCAGGGTATTCCGGTTGAAAAACTGTTGATTACCGAAGCTGTCTCTATTGCTCGCGAATTTTATCTTTCCCTGTTGGTTGATCGCCAGACGGGGCGGGTGACCTTTGTCGCTTCACCCGAAGGCGGTATGGATATCGAAACCGTTGCCAAAGAAAAACCGGAAGCTATTCACCGTATCGCTATTGATCCAGCAACAGGCTTCCAACCACATCATGGTCGGATGATTGGTTTTGCGCTGGGCTTGTCCGGTGATGTCTTCAAACAAGGCATCAAATTAGCCGCCAGCTTGTATAAAGCCTTTACGACTTCGGATATGAGTCTGCTTGAAATCAACCCCTTGGTCGAAACCAATGACGGTAAACTTTTACCCGTTGATGCCAAAATCAGCTTTGACGATAATGCGCTATTCCGCCACCCTGATATTGCGGCCTTAGGGGAAGCAGGTGCTTCTGATCCTTTGGAACAAGAAGCCCGTCAGGCCGGTTTATCCTATATCAAGCTGGATGGTAGCATCGGCTGCATGGTCAATGGTGCAGGGCTTGCTATGGGAACGATGGATATAATCCAGCTTCATGGCGAGATGCCTGCCAACTTCTTGGATGTCGGTGGCGGTGCCAGCAAAGAAAAGGTGGCTGCCGCTTTTCGGATTATTCTTTCTGACCCATCCGTCAAAGGTATTTTGGTCAATATCTTCGGTGGAATTATGCGTTGCGATATCCTCGCAGAAGGCATTATCGCCGCCGCTCGTGAACTGGATATAACAGTGCCTTTGGTCGTCCGGTTAGAAGGCAACAATGTTAACGAAGGTAAGGCCGCTCTTGTCTCTTCAGGATTGCCTATTATTACAGCCAGTGATCTCGGCGATGCCGCTCAAAAAATCGTAGCCGCTATCCGGCAGACTGCCTGATATTTCAGCTTTCGGTAACACTAACTCCAGCATGCTTCATAAATCGGCAAAGGGAGATTCTGATGAAAGTAATAGTGCCCGTTAAACGTGTGATTGATTATAATTTGAGACCAAGGGTGAAAACTGATGGCTCAGGAATCGATCTTTCCAATCTTAAAATGTCTCTCAACCCGTTTGATGAGATCGCGGTCGAAGAAGCCGTTCGGCTGAAAGAAAAAGGCATCGCCAAAGAAGTCGTTCTGGTTTCTATCGGCGTTTCCAAAGCACAGGATCAGTTGAAAACCGGTATGGCCATCGGGGCCGACCGCAGCATCTTGATCGAAACCGAAGAAAATGTTGAACCGCTTCACGTCGCCAAATTACTAAAAGCTGTTGTCGATCAGGAAAAACCAGATTTGGTTATTGCCGGTAAGCAGGCCATTGATGACGACTCCAATCAGACTGGGCAGATGTTGGCAGCGCTACTCGGCTGGCCACAGGGATGCTTTGCTTCCAAATTGACGATTGCCGATAATAAAATTGAAGTTACGCGCGAGATTGACGGCGGCCTTGAAACCATCAGCCTCAATCTTCCGGCAGTGGTTACTTCCGATTTGCGTTTGAACGAACCACGCTTTGTTTCACTTCCCAATATTATCAAAGCACGGAAAAAGCCGATTGAAATCAAAAAGCCGGAAGATTTCGGTATTGATATCACGCCCCGTTTAAAAACCCTAAAAGTCGAAGAGCCTCCTGTGCGTCAGGCGGGTGAAAAAGTGGAATCCGTAGAAGAATTCGCAGCGAAACTCAAAGAATGGGGAGTCGGAGCATGAGCGTTCTTGTCCTGATTGATTATAGCGGCGATGTCCTCGACGAAGGCAGCTTGTCAGCTATCACCGCCGCTTTTCAGATTGACAGCGAAGTCGATCTCTTGGTCGCTGGTGACAATATCCGTGTGGTTGCTGAAAAAGCTGCCAAGATTAAAGGCGTGCATAAAGTCCTGCTGGCTGATTCTCCAGTCTATGCTTCGTCTTTGGCTGAAAATATCGCACCTTTGGTCGTGAAATTGGCCGATTCCTATCAGGCGATCGTCGCCTCTGCCAATTCCAACGGTAAAAATATTGCTCCTCGCGTCGCGGCGTTATTGGATAGCCAACAAATATCGGAAATCATCACGGTCGTTTCCTCTGATACTTTCCGCCGTCCGATTTATGCGGGTAATGCCATTGCGACAGTGCAATCGGCTGACAGCAAAAAAGTTATTACGGTTCGGGCAACGGCTTTTGAAAAGGCCGAAGCTGAAGGTGGCGATGCTCCTATTGAAGCTGTCGATGCTACGGAAGATAGCGGTCTTTCCCGCTTTATTTCAGTAGATCTACAGCAATCCGGTCGCGCTGATCTCAGCACAGCACCTCTTGTTGTGTCTGGCGGTCGCGCTTTGGGTTCGCCTGAAAAATTCCACGAATTGATCGAAGGTTTTGCTGACCGTGTCCATGCGGCAGTAGGGGCTTCTCGCGCTGCGGTCGATTCCGAATATGCCCCCAATGATTGTCAGGTCGGACAGACTGGTAAAATCGTGGCACCGGAAGTCTATATCGCCGTCGGTATCTCTGGCGCTATCCAGCATCTCGCTGGCATGAAAGATTCCCGCAAGATTGCGGCTATCAATATCGACCCCGAAGCCCCGATTTTCCAGATTGCCGATATTGGTCTGGTCGGTGATCTTTTCGAAGTCATGCCAGCCTTGATCGAAAAATTCTAAATCCTTTTTCCCTGTCGCAAGACAAGGCTATTCAATAAACGAAATCCGGATGACAAGACAAAGGCTTGTTGTCCGGATTTTTTATATCAACTGGCTTCACGCCTCTCTTTTTTCAAAGAGATAATCTTGGTCAATTTGTTATCTTCGCTTCCCATCCTCGCCGTTACGGTTCTAATAAAGTTCGATATTCTCAATAGTCTGGCAATGAGTCGTCAAAATAGTTTGAAACTGTTCTAAGACGACGCCGTTCTGTAAGTGAGATAGATAAACCTGCTCAAAAGGCAGAAATGCCGATAGTCCTTAATGTCTGGCAGGTATCAATGGAGAAGAAGATGACCGAAGCCGAATGGTGGGAATTTGAAAATGTCGAAGCTATGGCAAAACAGATTGCCGACGACATCGAATTTATTATCAAGCAAGCCATTGAGAAAAAAGGCCGTGCTTTAATCATCGTTCCGGGTGGTTCTACACCGAAACTGGTTTTCCCGACGCTCGCGGCCCGTGACCTCGATTGGTCAAAAGTAACGCTGATGCTGACCGATGACCGTCTGGTTGCCAAAGATAATCCGTTAAGCAATTTTGGCCTTCTGACCAAACATTTCGGCAATAGCGGTGCTGAACTGGTCTCCTTGATTGATGAAAATTATCTGGATGACCGCGCTGCCGCTGGCCGTGCCGCAGACCAGAAACTGGCTTCTTATAAATGGCCTGCCGATCTCGTTTGGTTGGGTATGGGGAATGATGGCCATACCGCTTCTATTTTCCCAGGACCTAATTTCGACGAAGCTGTTAACGGGCCCCGTGAACGCCGCGCTCTTGGCCTTCTTCCGGTTCCGTTACCGCCAGAAGCACCGGTTGCCCGCGTAACCCTTAGCTTGTCCACGCTGGCTTCTGCTCATACTGTTATGGTGGTTATCACTGGCGATCATAAACGCACGGTTCTGACCGATGCTTTGAAAGAAGGCGCTTCCAGCCGTCTTCCGGTTGGCCGCGTTCTCGGTGAAACCGAAGCCTCCATCGATGTGTACTGGAGCAAATAAGCAAGCTCTGCTTTTTTGTTTTAATAACCCTATTAAAAAACCCGTATCCATTCTTGGATGCGGGTTTTTTTACTGCCGATGTTCTGGCGGCAAATCACCATCAAAGGCAATTCGGCGCAAACATTCCCGATAAAGGATTTTCATTTTTTCGTCTTTGGGTGATTTAGGTGCCAGATAACGGCATTCTAAAAATTTTTGCTCTCTTTGAGAGGTTCCTTCTGTCGGCAAGGCGGTATTTATAACAACGGGAGCCTCTATTCCCGATTTATGCCGGACAGACATATGGCTTGATGGCGCCGATATAACCAAGAGTAAACAAAGAGCTACTGCCGTTAAAGAGGAAAGTAACACGGCAGCCAGACAGATTACGCTATTAGCAGATAAACGAAACAAGGGTATTCCATTTCAAAAAAGCTATCGTGAAAGCATATCATATTCTATTCGTTAGTAAAAATAGATAAAAACAATGCTGAATAAAGCTGTGAGTGAAGCACTCTTTTATCCAAAGGCTATCTTTATAAAGCCTTAATTGAAAAATCCGCTGCTATAAAAATAGGGAGAAAAGAATACCTTTCCTCCCTATTTCTCAAAATCTGTCCTATCCTTGATAGGCTTCAATCATAGTTAATTATAAAGAAACATCGACTTTAAAATAATAGAAGCCCCCATTCATGCCCAATTGGGACGTGCTCATATTATATTGTGGCACGCCCAAATAGCGATGTGCGACAGGCACACGGCTAGGACGGGCATTGAACAGATTGTTGGCACCTATCGTCAAAGCCAGCTTCGGATTTACTCGATAAGTAATATCGAGGTTGGTCACAAATTTAGGCTGGTTCAGGAATTTGAAGAAATCATAGGCCGATGCCACCGATGTATTGGCTACCCCTTTGTAATAAGCCAATTGAGACGTGGTCTTTCCCCAGCGGATTTCATGTAAACCGACAATCCATTTTTTGTCACCGCTAGTGAACTGACCGCCCCAGATAATCTTACTACGCGGATAAGCCGTGGTGATATAAGCAATACTCTGCGCCGTCAGAAGGTCATTTCCTTGGGCATCTGTGCTTTGATGGGTCAAGATGGTGCGATTGACATTCGCCGCGACGCTCCAATCAATCCGTCCGATATCGCCCAGATAGGTCGGATAGGTAGCCGTAATATCAATACCACGGGTGCGGGTGCTAGCGACATTGGCAAACCAATGGGTCGATAGCGAAGCCGTTGCCCAACTCGAGGCATCAGATGGCAAGGTAAAACCGTTCATCGCCAAGGCGGTTAAAGCCTGATCACCATAGACATTACCCCCCGGCAAAATCTGATCACGCAGCTTAATCTGATAAAGATCAGCTGTAATGACCAATCTTTTGATCGGTTCAAAGGTTACACCCGCTGTAATATTGGTTGACCGCTCCGGTTTTAGTTTCTGAGCGCCATTCGCCAAAGCCCCGGGCGAGCTAGCGCTGATAATACCGTGGGCAGCCGTTGGAGATAAGGTAACCGCGCTATAATATTCCTGCGCCAAAGTTGGAGCATGAAAGGCATTGGACAAGGTTGCTCGGAATCCCAACCATTTGAAAGGATCATAGCGCAGCGCCACCTTTCCGGTTTTGGTATCCCCGACATCAGAATAATGCTCGTAACGGCCAGCAACATCAATTTGTAACTGTTTGACGAGATGGGTCGCTACATCAAAATATCCACCAAAGACATTCCGGCTAAATTTGCCCGCATTGGCAGCCGCCGTGCCGGGGAGGGCATCTGACCCGCTTCCATAGGTTGAATCTGCTGATCCCGCACCAATGGTATAGCTCTCATAACGATGCGTTGCCCCACCAGCGACATTGATTTCGTGAGGCCAACCATCAATGTGGAAAGCCTTGCTGAAATCAATGGCATTACTCCATTGCTGATTATTAAACCGCTGAACACCTTTAAAGGTAGTCGGTGTTCTGCCTGTATCCCGTGACAATTGCAGATTGGCAGAATCTTTAAGACCGATATTATCATAGTCACGGCCATAAACACTGGAAACATCCCAGTTCCAGCCTTTGATTTTACCCTTTAAGCCGGCCATGATTTCCCAATCATTTTCATTGATGGTCTCAATAGGCGAGTAACCATTGGGATAAATAGCCGCATAACCGGGGTAATTGGTTAATGAACTCGGCAGACGATAATTTTGATAAGCACCGGCAGAACGATGGGCATAAGTGGCTAAACCATAGGCCTCGATATTATCAGTGATTTCATAGCCACCTTTAATCGCAAAGCTTTCTCGGGTCTGTTCTGGCTGTCCTAGTAATTTGTTGTCTTTAGTGCCGGTTCTCAAATCAGCTGCACTGCGATAGGTATGGTTTTGGCGCAGGAAATCACCACTGACATGAAGATAGCCGCGAGACCCCAATTTGGTGCCACCATCGAGATACACACCCTGCTGGAAACCGTCTTTAGCAGCAGTAATACCGGTCAAAGTCTGGGCATGGAAGCCGTGATCCTGTTTTTTCAGGATAATATTAACAACCCCTGCAACAGCATCAGAGCCATATTGCGCCGAAGCCCCGTCACGTAACACTTCGATATGGTCGATTGCTGCCATCGGAATCATGTCAATATCGACAGGCGTGGATCCCTGCTGTGGACCCGGATTGGCATAGATATTGGCAGTTGTATGGCGACGTTTTCCATCGACCAAGACAAGGGTTTCGTTCGGGCTAAGCCCTCTTAAACTTAAGGAATCTGTTAACGCACCGCTATCATATCCACCGTTTGGTACGGTCAAAGAAGGTAATAGCTGTGTCAGAGCATCACGCAAACTGGGCATACCTGTCTGGGCAAGCTGTTTTGCGGAAATAATATCAATGGGGGAAATACTTTCGCGGGCTTTTTTACCGGTTTCGCGGGTTCCGGTGACAATAATCGCATCCCCTGCATTCCCAGCAACATTCGAAGGATTCTCAGCTATATTATCAAGTGCCGGCTTGGCGGCTGTCTCCGACGTTTCACTTGCAAAAGCGATCGTCGGATATTGTAAAAAGGTTGAGGAAAGGCAAACAAAAAAGCCACCCTTGAGGAATACTCGCTTCATAACACGCCCCCCATAATTTGTTAGTCTTGCATCTGACCTTTTTGTGAGATGATTTTAAAGAAAAGATTTGTTTTCAGAGCTAAAGGAAACATTTTTCTCGTAATATTATTGTGAAAGAGAAGGATATTTTATAAAAAATTTATTCAAATGTCTAGTGATGTAATTTTAATTTTGCATATATTGTGTCTTTTTTAATACAAAATACCAAAATGTAAAAATATAACGCATCTATCTTGTTTAATTAGACGTGGGGAAAAATAGCTATGCCACTTTCGCGAGAAAGAATATGGCCTGTTGTTGCTATGTATTTTTCGCTTAGTTATTGAATAGTAACGTTTTTATGTAAAAATTCTCTTCCCTTTGTGGACATCAAAACACTATTTCAAAGGCTTCATTTTGTTTTGAATGTATAAAAAAACCGAAATAATCTGAATTTTTTCTTCAAGGTCACTTTGGCCTTGGGGTGCTTTGAACACCCTTTAAGGCCAGAGAACTATTCGGCTTTAGACATTGGGCAGATAGCCTGTCGTAAAGGCGCAAGACCTCGACTAGCACGGCGGGCATCCAACTGGTCTTTATCAATCACAGGATACAGGGAGCCATCCGGCTTTACTCTTGTTCCATAGATTTGGGGCTTACCGTCTTTTGCCAAAAGCTGATCTTCGAGAATAGCGAGATAATCACCGGGAAAATCTTGTCGTGCAAAAAGACGCCGCATCATATCCAAGGCATTTCTTTGAAAAGCAAAATCACGAGACCGTTGAATTAAAGAAAACTCAGCCGCGACCCCCTGACCACCAATTTGAGATACCGAAAAAAGCCCTTCTTTTTCGATCATTTTTTTAAAATCTCGAGTGTTTTTGCGGTCTGTTTCTTCGACTTCTTTCCAGTCGATCGGCTGACCTTTTGTAAAATGGTTCCGAACCGCCTGTTCATGCTCACTCATCGCAATCAGGATTTTTGCCTGCTTTTTAAATGAATCCGCTGCTTTGACATCCTGAAAATGCCGACTGTTTAATTCTGCGCCGGGGAAGGAAAGGTCACAACTCTCGGCTACAGATTCTATTGGCTTCGTAAAAGGCTGCTCTGCCAGAGCGATAACCGAAAAAGATGAAAATATCAGAAAAATGATTTTCTTTTGAAAAGCAGACAGCCCAACAGGCATCTTATCATTCGTCATAGGGCGATGACCTGATAAATATGAAAAAGCGTTCAATGCCTTTTTAATCATTGTCCAATGTATCTCTTTTTATTTTGGTAAAGAATCATGTTTTTTGAAGAAAAATTATATTTACCAAAGCATAGTCTACTTTTATTTCTAAGGTAAATTTATACATAAATTATTTTCTTCAAAAGAAGAAATGATATCTATAAAAATGTTGAAATATTTTTCAAAATTTTTTTTATAAAAAGAAAATTTCTATTATAGAAAATGCCAATATTTTATTTTATTCCCATTATTCTTTCATTACTATTATCGGACATCATACTTGTTGAATGAGGCTTTTTCAGCTATGGAAGCCTTCATTCGTCAGAGAATTAATGCGGTTCACGTGTTAATTCTGGTTATGGTATCGAATCTTTTTATAGTCCCCCTCATGCCTTTTCACAGGATAACAGGTCGGAAAAAAGATAAAAGATAGATACTAATCTTTCTAAATGGACAGGAAACACATGAGCCTGCGCAACGTGGCCATCATCGCGCATGTCGATCACGGCAAAACGACGCTTGTCGATCAGTTATTTCGTCAATCAGGTACTTTCCGTGAAAATCAGCGGATCGATGAAAGAGCAATGGACTCCGGCGATCTTGAAAAAGAACGCGGTATTACCATTCTCGCCAAATGCACCTCGATTGAATGGAACGGCAAACGTATCAATATCGTCGATACGCCCGGCCATGCTGACTTTGGCGGTGAAGTAGAACGTATTCTTTCTATGGTTGACGGTGTTATTCTGCTGGTAGATGCCGCAGAAGGCCCTATGCCACAGACCAAATTCGTGACCAGCAAAGCCTTGGCACTCGGTCTGAAACCCATCGTGGTCGTCAATAAAATTGATCGTCCCGATGCGCGTGCAGCCGAAGTCCTGGACGAAGTTTTCGACCTCTTCGTGACCTTAGGTGCCAGCGATGAACAGCTGGACTTCCCGGTTCTTTATGCTTCCGGTCGTAATGGTTACGCGGGTGAAAGCGAAGAAGTTCGTGAAGGCACCTTGGCACCGTTGTTTGAAAAGATTGTCAGTCACGTCAATGCCCCGAAAGTTGACGCGGATGCACCGTTCCGTTTTCTGGTAACGCTGCTTGATCGCGACAATTTCGTCGGTCGTATTCTGACGGGTCGTATTGATGCCGGTAAGCTTTCTTTGAATCAACCTATCCATGCTATTGATATGGACGGTAATATTCTTGAAACTGGCCGTGCTTCAAAAATTATGGCTTTCCGTGGTCTGGAACGTGTTCCGGTTGAAGAAGCCTCTGCCGGTGACATTATCAGCCTTGCTGGTCTTACGGTCGCAACGGTTGCCAATACGATTGCTGACCCATCCGTCAAAGAACCGATCGCTGCTCAGCCGATTGATCCGCCTACCTTGTCCATGCGTTTCTCTGTGAACGATTCTCCTTTGGCGGGTAAAGAAGGCACCAAGGTCACCAGCCGGATGATCCGTGACCGTCTGATGGTCGAAGCTGAATCCAATGTGGCTATCCGCGTCACTGAATCCGACGAAAAAGACAGCTTTGAAGTCGCCGGTCGTGGTGAATTGCAGCTGGGTGTTTTGATCGAAACGATGCGCCGCGAAGGTTTTGAACTTTCCATCAGCCGTCCGCGCGTGCTGTTCACCGAAGGTGAAAATGGCCGCGAAGAACCGTATGAAACGGTCGTTATCGATGTTGATGACGAATTTTCCGGCACGGTCGTCGAAAAAATGTCACTGCGTAAAGCTGAACTGGTCGACATGCGTCCTTCAGGTGGCGGCAAAACCCGTATCACTTTCTCGGCTCCGTCACGGGGTTTGATCGGTTATCATGGTGAATTCTTGTCCGATACCCGTGGTACCGGTATTATGAACCGCCTGTTTGAGAAATATGGCCCCTATAAAGGCCCGATCTCTGGCCGTCAGAATGGTGTGCTGATTTCTCTTGGTACCGGCGCTTCTGTTGCTTTCGCCCTTGGTTCTCTCGAAGAACGCGGCGTTCTGTTCATTGGTGCTGGCGAAACCGTTTACGAAGGCATGATCATTGGTGAAAATGCTCGTGAAGGTGACTTAGAAGTCAACCCGCTCCGTGCAAAACAGCTTACCAATATGCGTTCTTCCGGTAAGGATGATGCCATTCGTTTGACGCCACCGCGCGCTATGACGCTGGAACAGGCTATCGCTTATATCGCTGATGATGAACTGGTCGAAGTGACGCCCAAATCTGTTCGTCTGCGTAAACGTTGGCTCGATCCGAATGAACGCAAGCGTCATGCTCGTGCCAGTAAAAACCTCTAGCTGATTTTCGATCTGTCAAATTTAGGACTGTCAAAAAAATAACAGCCCCTTTGATAGCTCGCGTCAGAGTTTTATGAAAAAGCGCCTTCTGTTCAGGAAGGCGCTTTTTTCTTTTAAGATATTGTTGTTTTTTGCCATATAAAAAGCATGGCATCATTCTTGCTTTATCCTGATCGACTGCCCTTATCATAACAGTCTGGACAGAATAACAGGGGGACTATCCAGCGTGACAACCAATTTTGTTTCGCTTTCAAAAAAAATTGAAGGTCGCATGGAATCTATCCGCATGGCCATTGACCAAGCAGCACAGGATTCCGGTGTTGATTTCTCTTATCTTATGGCACAAGCCCGTTGCGAAAGCGGTCTTAATCCTCATGCCAAAGCGCAAGGGTCAACAGCGGCTGGTCTGTTCCAATTCCTCAATCAAAGCTGGCTTGGTGTTCTAAAACAGCATGGCGATGAATATGGCTATGGCTGGGCGGCTGATGCAATTAGCCGAGAAGGAGGACGTTGGGTTGTCCATAATCAGGAATTAAAATCCCGTATTTTTGAACTTCGGGAAGAACCTGCGGCGGCAGCAGCGATGGCGGGGGCTTTTGCTGCTGACAATGCCCAAAAACTAAAACAATGTCTGGGTCGTCCGGCCAGTCGGGGTGAATTATATTTTGCCCATTTTCTCGGGGCAGCAGGTGCCAGCCGTTTCCTGACAAAAAGAGCCGCTGATGGGAATGCTTGCGCTGCACTTCATTTCCCCAAAGAAGCTAAAGCCAATCGGGCAGTATTCTATACTCATGAAGGGAAGGGACGTAGCTTTGATGAGGTTTATCATATGCTGGCTTCACGTCTTGACCGGAATGCCAATGATGCCGATAGCGAATGGCTGAAAAAAGGTAATCTTCACTACGCTGCCCATTATAAGGTCATCCCCGACCGCTTTGAATCTCCACAAAATAACGCCCGTCTTATTTCTCTGGCGATGCAGGGTGTCGATGGTATGACGGCTGCTGCGATGCTAAGCCACCGTCCTAATACTCATAGCGCTACCAATGCTGATGCCCATAAATATTCTAATGATGCCAGAATGGCCTATGCTCTGATTTCTTCCTCATTGAGCAATATCTAACCCTAAAATTCTAAATCTGACCATATTTAGACCAAAAACCAGTCGGGAAAAGATATGCACTCATCTCTTTCCCGATCATCATCTGAAAGAAAATAAAGAATATTCCAATAGGATATTCTAACGGGTTTTACCGTTTTTACTCTTGGTTATCGGCTATGCCATTTTGCGCAAGCATTTTGAATGCTGTCTATTTGCGGTATTTTTTATATATTATTTTTATAATATGGCTGTTTCTATTTGTTTTTAAACAACCATAATAAATAAATATATTTCTTCATTAAAAAATATTTATACACAATAATATTATTATTTGTTTTTCTATATATGAATCAATAAAACCTATAATGAATATTTATATGCCATAGAATAATAGCATTTATAATAAGAAATTATATTCAATGATAAGAAAGATTTTATTCTATCTACTCTCCATTGACTCTGAAACAATACGACACAAATAGGCCTTGCTGTTGGTGCGCTCTCCTCGACACAACAATAGTGATCCGTATCAGTATACTAGATTGACTACTGATTTTTGAAGCAAGCTGAACAGCACTCACAGGAGTGAAGCAAATGGCCAAAACTATTCCGATGCGTTGGCAAACTCTGGCTGATACCCCAAAAATGGTTGATGCCCTAAAGGGACAACATGCTGAAATCAATGGCTGTTCCCTCTACTATGCCATGGGTGGCACAGGTGAGGAAACTGTCATCCTACTGCATGGGGGTATGGCAAATTCAGATTATTGGGGTATTCAAGCCGCTTTTCTGATGCAATATTATCGTGTCATTGTTGTTGATAGTCGCGCGCATGGTCGCAGTTCTACGGGCGATAAACCGCTAAGTTACAACCAGATGACCCATGACATCGCCAGCCTTATGGATCATCTTGGCATTGCCAAAGCCAGCATTGTCGGCTGGAGCGATGGCGGCATACAAAGCATTATGCTTGCCGCTTTATTTCCCGAAAAAATCACCCGCATTTTTGCTTATGGCGCGCATATGTCTCTTGCAGGCTTAAACCAGAATTTTGGGGGTAATAAAGTCGTCAGTAGCTTCCTCGAACGCGCTGAAGAAGAATATCACCGCCTTTCACCAACACCGGATAATTTCGATCAATTTTACGAAAATGTGCAACAACTCTGGAAATGGAAGCATGATTCTGCCTTCACGATAGATCAACTTTCTTCCATCCGTTGTCCGGCGTGGATTGTTGATGGTGATCGGGATGAGATGATTAACAGGTCACATCTTGAATATCTGTTCCAACATATTCCGGACAGCTCTTTTATGCTGTTACCTGATACAACTCATTTTGCCTTTATTCAGGCACCCAATCTATTTAATGCCGCCCTTCAAGATTTTATGTCCGTTTCAGGATGATATAATCATTTTCCAAGCCACACATAAAAGCAGGTGCCTCAAAACACCTGCTTTTTTACGTCTACCACTCGCTACTATCAAAAAATATTCCGGTTGATCGCTAAAAGATAAACTTTAATACGGCAAAATATTTACAAGCTATTTTCCTATATCAAAATTATTAAAAAATTACGTTCTTGATATATAAAATTTTAGAGAGGGTTATGTCGAATAAACGAGACCGGACAGAGTCAAATCATTCGCAAGATACGTCCGATAATGCAGCCTCTCAATTGACCAAAGAAGAATGGCGCGCTGCCATACGCTTCGACAGCACAGATATCGGCTGGATTGTTATGAGTATCGGCATGGCAATCGGGGCAGGGATCGTCTTCCTCCCAGTTCAAGTCGGCTTGATGGGCATTTGGGTTTTCCTGCTTTCTGCCGTTGTCGGTTATCCCGGCATGTATATGTTTCAGCGGTTATTTATAAATACGCTGGCATCGGCTACCGTCAGTCAAACTTATCCAGATATGATTTCTAGCTATTTAGGGCGCAAATGGGGGCTTTTTCTGGGTGCGCTTTATTTCGTCATGCTAACCATCTGGATGTTCATCTACGCTACTGCCATCACACGGGATAGCGCCTCTTACCTACAGAGTTTTGGTGTTACCCATAAACTCCTGTCCCAAACTTCATGGTATCCGCTTGTTCTCATGATTATTCTGGTGGCACTGGCTTCGCGTGGCGAACGGATGCTGTTTAAATTATCGGGATTAATGGTTCTGACCAAGCTGCTTATCGTGGCTGCCTTGGGAATATTTATGATTCCACAATGGAATTTTGCTAACCTTGGTTCGGTTCCACCAACGGGCAGCTTGATTTCAAAAGCTATTATCACATTACCTTTTACGCTGACTTCTATTCTGTTTATTCAGACTTTAAGCCCGATGGTTATTTCTTATAGAGCCCGTGAAAAATCGCCCGAAGTTGCCCGTCATAAAGCCTTGCGGGCAATGAATATTGCTTTTGCCATTTTGTTTATAACGGTTTTCTTCTACGCGATATCTTTCACACTTGCGATGAGCCATGAAAGCGCGGTTTCCGCCTATCAACAGAATATTTCGGCTCTCGCCATCATGGCACAAATATTCCCAGCCAGTTCAGTTGGCCTGATTGGTGTTGTTCTGAATATATTTGCAGTGATGACAGCCTTTTTCGGGGTCTATCTTGGCTTTCGTGAAGCCTGCGTCGGAATTTTTACAACGATATGGTCACGCTGGGTGCCTTCTGAAAAATTGCAAGGGCACTGGCTTCAATATGGTGTAATGATTTTTGCCGTTTTACTGGCATGGGGTGCTGTTATCGTTAACTTGCCGGTGTTGTCTTTCACGACATTTTGCAGTCCGATTTTCGGGATCATCGGATGCCTTATTCCCGTTTGGCTCGTCATGAAGCGGCCAGCCCTGTCAAAATATCGTGGAGCAGGTCTTATCTTCATCGCGATCATTGGTATTCTTTTATGCCTGTCACCTTTTGTGACATGGCTATAGATTGATCATCGACAATCCAACCTATCTATCTTGTATAGGTATGTTTTTAAGATAAATGCTTCCAATTGATATAGGAGGGAATGATTTATCCATTTCCTCCTTATTTTTTACAAAAAAACACCATAATGCACTGATTTCGCAACATTTATTTTGAAAATAAAATTTATATTTTTGAATCCTTGATTCATTCATTATTTAATTATATTTTACAAAAAATTACATATCATAAGACGTGTATATGATTTCTCGGCGTAATTTTTGCATCAGATTGGGCGTGATTAGTCTTTTCGCGCTTATGCCGTTTTTTACCCATCAAGATATGCGTTCTGCGTTACCCAAAGCGCCCAATAAACAACATCTATTAGAAATCCAGAAGCAAGCCAATTTAGGCAATATCAAAGCCAAAAAAATTATCAGCGCTCTATCCGAAGGCCGTCAAGACGGTCTAGAGAATGAATAGCTCTGAAGGCTAGCTTTGGTTTACTGGAAAGGAAAATAACGGAAGGTAACATAGAGGGTGTTACCGGATGTTGTTGGACGAACGGCATTAGCGCCAGAGAAAGCAAATTTCTTGATATAGGTATATTGTAGCCCACCCATGACGCTACCGTAAGAGCCATGAAGCATATGCCACCAGCCTCCCAAGGTAAAAGACGCTAACGTATGGGTCTGGGCATTACAGACACCAAATTCGACATTACAGCCGCTTAAATCCTGATCGTCTATGCCATATCCATATTGGGAACCATCGGCACCCATATAACGGCGACGACCAGCCGTCTCGACCCCGCCATAGCTATATAACAGAATGGACGGCGTTGGATGTCCAATTAAACCCATTGCTCCAATAATTTCGGGGACAGGGGATAGTAACCCCCGACTATTAAAACTTGTATCTGGCAACATCGTTGGGCCATATCGCCCGATACCTTCTCCAGCCAAAATATTACCGGTAAGCTGTAATTTATCTGCTATTAACGGGACAGTCATGCCCGCACCGATACCGCCCCCGAAATGGGTGTGTTTTTCACTAGTCGTCGCCCCAACGGGGACAGACAAAGAGCGAAACCAACGAGCAAGTCCAAAGATTTCATAATGCCCGAACCGCGTATCAGCCGCCGTCTTTAACACAATATCCGGTGCCGGATTATAGGTGTAAACCGTATTGCTGTTCAGCAAGACACCACCGGAATTTTCATAAAATATTTTAGGACCCATTGTCTCGCCATAGGCCGCCGGTAAACGCCCACCAGAAGGCACGGACGAAGAAAAGGCAACGGTTGCTTGGGGATCTTCCAAAGAAAGGCCTACCCAATATTTTTTATTCCAGTCTTTTTCAAAACGGATTTGGGGCACACGGGTAAAGCTGATACCCGGTATCTGGTTGTTATCGGTTACAGGGGGTAATTGTTCCTGTCTCGGTAATAGGCCTTTGCTATAATTCGTGACCAAACTCCATGCTTGCCCCATTAAAACATGGAAACCCCACTCATTTTGAGTGAAGGTGAAATAGCCTTGGCGCAAACGCGGGGTGTAACCACTAATCTGGATGCTATTGGTCGTATTGGCCGCGCCTCCAAAATCACTTTCCAGATAGGCCTGTAATTGAATGGATTTTGTCGGATCGGCCTCTAACAAAACCGAACTGCGGGTCAATTGAGACGACAGTCGTTCTTCATCTAACCCATGATTGGGACTATTCGCATAAGGGAAATTGTTCCATGCGGTGGCAGGGCCACTGGTCATATTCGAGCTACGCCAAATATTCGATAGCTCGACGAAGCCTCCTAACTTAACAGACACATTCCCAATACTGAAAACCGGCGGCAACCTGTCAACAGCCGTCTGGGTGATAGCTGCAGGGCTAGATGATTTTAAATCAATAGAGGAATGAGGGGGGCTATTTTGACTACTGGCTTTGATGGGCGCGGTATTCGGGGGCGGTAAAGACATCCAATGCGGGGCAGGGGACAGCGATTTCGCACCGCTATCAGAAGAACTAGAGGGGGGCAGCTGACGCTCAGTATTGGTTTGAATAACGGCCGATTTTTCCTTCTCTTTTCTTTGTTCGATCGCATCCACTTTTTCCATAAGCTGACGGATTTGTAGTTTGATCGCGGCTAACTCTTGGTCGTCCTTTTCATCAGCCAAAGCTGGTTGATGAAAAGCGCCGATCAAAAGAAGCGCAATCATACTACCAAGGCCGGTTCTACTGGATTTTAACCGGCCTTTTAATAATCGAAATGTTTCTTGAAAAAACACGAAAACCTACATCCCAAATATGTGATGAAGTTTATTTCTGACTATGTTTCCAGCCAGTTTCCCGCAAAAAGAAACTGAGAAAAATAGCCAACGCGATTCCCACGATCAGGGGCATAAAGCCACGATGGAAATCCGCGAGAGTCAGGTTTTGGTTATGCGAGCCGATCAAACCGGTAATCACAGGGGACATCAAACTGCTGGTAAGAAAAACCAGAAAGTTCATAATACCGGCGGCGGTGCCTTTAACTTCTGGCGGATTGACCTCTTTCATGACGGAAAAAGGTAACATTGCTGCACCGGAAGCAATGCCCATCAAAAGGGGCGGCATATAGGCGGGCAAGATCGCTGTTGGCAAATAAAGCAAGCTTATATAACTTAAAAGTAACAAGCTGCTTCCGCCGATTAACACCGGACGACGATGGCCTATTTTATCAGAAATATAACCAATCAGGGGGCAGCCGATAACCCATCCCAATGGCACCATTGAAACCAAGGTGGCGGCTTCTGCAATGCTGATATGCTCTCCTTTAGAAAAGAAAGAGGCTCCCCAAGCTAAAATCCCGATTGTTGTTGGAGCAAACAGCAATCCCCCGATCACACCGGCCAGCCAGCTTTGCGGATTAGAAAAGATAAGCCGGAATGGCTGGATAAGACTTGAGAAATCCAGCTTCTGACGCTGTTCCTCTTCTTCGTCTTTTTTGCCATGAGGCATAACAATAAAAGTCGATACCGTTAAAATCGCGCCAATAATCGCAAAAGCTATCCAGATTTTTTGCCACTGGACATGGAAAGCACCCGCTGGATCAAGAAAAATAGAAACCAATTTTGAACCAAAGGCTGCACCTGCCATCCCCAGACATTCAGTAAAGCCGACAAAAATAGCCAACATTCTCTGAGGTAAATATCGGGCAGCGATATAGGATGCCCCCAAAAAAGCGAAAATGGAGCCGACTGCCTGCAAGGTGAAACCCGTAATAGCCAGCCATTCATAGCCACGGGCAAAAAATAGGCTACCTATTGTCACAAGGGCGATGCCAGCAGGAATAGTTTTATGCGCGCCATAACGATCGAGAAGAAAACCGGCAATCAGTGCCATGCCTGCATAGGCAACATAATAAAGCGGCACCATAATACCTAAAGGATTATGCCCCCAATTTTCAGTCAAAATCCCTTGCATAATGCCGGGGGTCGCTCGGATCGCATATTGATAGAAATAGAAAACCGCACATAAAAGCCAGGCAAGAACGTAAACAGGATTCAAGGCTTGTTCGCTTTTTTGTGCATTTAAGTCGGTATGGCTTGACACGGATAAATGCCTTTTTGTGTTTTTTTGAAATACTAAGTTACAATTCAGAAAAAGTAAAAAATTTTCTTTATAAAAATTGGAAATATAAGATGATTGCTCCGATCGATTTGTGAGTCTTGATTGAATAAAAAAAAGACCAGCCAACGTTATTGGTTGGCTGGTTAAACAGATTATAATAATTTTTGGAAAAAATAATAAATATTTTAATAATTAAATTTTAAATTAAAACAAGTTTTGCCGCAAAAAATAGAAAAAATATTCCCGTAATCATATCCAAAATTCGGATAATTTTAGGATTGGCAAAAAACCTTCCTAAAGAAAGCGCCATTCCCGCCACAATCGAATACCAAAAAAGGGTCGTAACCATTTGAGTAACGACCAAGGCAAAGGAATAGGTAACCGCATTTTGCCCGACAGGAATAAAATGAGGAAAGGCGGTCATATCAAAAACCCCGACCAAGGGGTTTAAAAGCGTTGTTAATGACCCACGCCGAAAACCAGCATTGAAGGAATCCGATGTTTTGATATCAGATTCAGATTGTTCTTCAGATAACTGCTCGGCTTCTTTTTTTGAAAAACCCTTAACCGATTGCCAAATCAGCCTCAGACTTAGATAGAGCAAATAAAGCGCGCCTGCCCATTGTATTACCGTAAAGGCTGTTTTCGAGGCAGAAATAATAGCGCTGACACCGAAAATAGTGCCAAAGCCCCATAGACCAACCCCCGTGACAATACCCGCCACAGCCCCAATAGCCGCACGATGCCCAACGCTTAGACTTAACCTGATAATCAAGGCCGTTTCAGTGCCGGGCGTTAAAAGGATTAACCCCCATGCCGCTCCAAAGGCTAATATAGGCATAAGAAAAGATAGCATGGTTGATATCGTCGCCCCCTTTTAGATCATTTTATTTTTTAAGGCTGACGGAATAGAACATTATTGCGGTCAATGAATAGCAACATCTTCTGAATCAGATATTACTTTTTCTATAAGAAAGATCGTTTTTTCTGAATCTTATCGCACGAATAATGACGAAAATAGAGGGTGCCAAATCGCAAAAATGAACATTCTTGTTATCAATAATTCTGTCATTTGGCTTCCATTGAAATCAGATAGCCCCCATAGACATGAAGCTTTTTTACGTTTCATCCCTATGGGATATGCCTTGTCTTTATCGTAGATTAAGGCTCTTTTACCTTCTGGAATGAAGCCAACCATCCATTGCGTTTCAAGGTGTCAATGAGGGTTGAGCGAGGTATCTTAAAGCTCCGGCAAACAGAAGCCTTGCTGGCACCGCTTTCAAGGGCGATTTTAATCTGTTCTAACTGTTCCTTGTCGATCGTTGGTGGCCGACCACCACGCCGTCCCCGTTTTCTTGCCGCCTCTAACCCCGCCATAATGCGTTCACGGGTCAAAGCGCGTTCATATTGCGCCAAAGCACCAAATAACGAAAACAGCAATTCACCATGGGGTGTATTCGTATTCATCTGTTCAGTCAGGGAATGAAAGGCAATATCACGCGCTTTTAAATCTGTGATGATCGATAATAAATGAGGCAGAGATCGCCCTAAGCGATCCAGTTTCCAGACTATCAATTCATCGCCCGATTTCAAATATTCAAGGCATTTTTTTAAACCAGGGCGATCATCTTTTGCGCCCGAAGCCTTATCAAAGAACAGATTCCGCTCATCAACGCCCGCCGCAATCAAAGCATCTCGTTGTAGATCAACAGATTGGCGATCATCTGCTGATGACACGCGCATATAGCCAATGAGCATAAATCAAGAACCCCATGAAATTTGATATAGGGATATCATTAACCAATCCGACTTTGTTTATCATGCAAATAATAGCCACTTTCAGAATATCGCTAAAAAACAACGCTCAAAATATTGAAATTTTGATTTCCAATAACCGCCATCATTTCTGTTGCCTTTTAAGGCAATAAGTGTTTGAGGAGCTGCCAACAGAACGGCAGATCAAATGCCGTTTTATAGGGAGTGACGTTGCGTTGCCTATTGCGCTTTTAGCCTTGGCCATCGGTGCTTTTGGTTTGGGGACGACCGAGACCATCGTGATGGGCATTTTGCCCGAGCTTTCCGATAATCTGCATGTCTCTATCGCGAAAGCAGGCCTCCTCGTTTCGGGATATGCCATTGGCGTGACAATCGCATCGCCTCTTATGGCCATTATAACCAATCGCTATTCGCGGCGGCAAACGTTGCTGCTGATGATGGCCATTTTTGTTGTCGGTAATATCTGTAGTGCTCTGGCTCCGAATTATAACCTGCTGATGGCTAGTCGGTTTTTGACATCGCTCTCGCATGGGACTTTCTATGGCGCCGCTTCGATTGTCGCTTGTCAGCTTGTCCCTCCCCAGAAGAGAGCCGAGGCGCTTTCTATCGTTTATATCGGGCTGACTTTAGCGATGGTGCTAGGGGTTCCGCTTGGTACATTGGTAGCGCAATTTACGTCTTGGCGGGTTTCTTTCTGGTTGATTGGTGGCGTTGGTAGCTTGGCATGGATCAGCATCTGGTATTTAATCCCACATGATAACCAGACCAATACAAGCATTCGTCTTTATGACCAATTCCGCTCTCTAACGCATCCGATGGTCATTCTGATGATGCTGGTGTCGATGTGTACCTCTGCCGGTATGTTCGGGCTTTTTACTTATATCACGCCTTTTCTAGAAATCAGGACTGGGCTTTCGGCACATGCTACCGATTGGGTTTTGTTATTGATTGGCGCGGGTCTTTGCTTGGGTAATCTTTTGGGCGGACGCTTGGCTGACTGGAAAATGCTGCCTTCCTGCGGTGGCCTTTTAGCGATGACGATTATCATCCAACTATTATTGATTTCGGGAAGCCTCCATGTCTGGAGTTGCATATTGTTGCTTTTCTTCTGGGGTGTTTTTATCTACGCCCCGATGGCTCCGCTACAATCTTATGTTGTAACATGTGCAGAATCTGCCCCCAATATTGCTGCCGCTGTTAATCAAAGCTCTTTTAATCTGGGCAATGCCATAGGATCTTGGTCGGGTAGCTTGTTGGTTGGAACTTTACCTTCAACCTATGAAAAATTGCCGATTTTAGCATCCGCTTTTCTGGCTGCTGGCGTTCTCTTGGTCTGTCTTTCCGGCTATCTCCAGTCACAAAAAATCAAAGAAAAGCTTTGACTTCGATATCGCTCTCTCTATTCCAAAATTTTATTGAGGTAATTTTATATCTTTGTTGATACGAAAAGAGAGAAATTTTCGTATCAATATTTTAACATTGAATAATGCATTAGGTTATCAGTCTGTATAGCCACAATTATGATGAAAGCTGACAATGAAGACAAAAATAGTAAAGCTTTTGACTTTGGGGACATCATTAGGAATGGCGGCTATGGGACTTATTGCGCCTGCCATAGCAAAGACTGATACCGCTAAAATTGAACCCAAAGTCATCATTGTGGCTGGCTGGGAAAATGGGGCTGATACGGGTGACAAACCCGGCGAATATCAATTCTGGGTCGAACGGATGCATCTTGATGAGAAATTACCCATCGAAGGCATATCCACACAAGTTCTAAGAAGAAATAGCGATGGCGTTTATGCTCTCGTTTTGAAAGATGGCGCGACTGATCTCACTGCCTTAGCTTTGGACAAACATTTCGATCTCAAGCACAGCTATTGGATTTTTACAGGTATCTCCGGCGTAAATCCCAATCTTGCCTCTGTTGGGAGTGTCGCATGGTCACGATGGGTCGTTGACGGGGACGCACTTCGTGAAATTGATGATCGGGACATCCCAAAAGATTGGCCATATGGATTATATGCTATTGGCGCGGATAGACCTGATAGCCTTCCAGTGGATCCTAATCATTACGGATCGGTCACAGATGTCGCCCAATTAACCAAAGCCTATCCTCTTAACCGAGGATTAGAACAATGGGCTTACACAATCAGCCGAAATGTTCCCTTAAAAGATGATCCCGTGATTGCCCGCCAACGGCAAAAATGGACAGATTACCCTTATGCTCAAAAAGCGCCGATGATTTTGGAAGGCGAAACACTTGGCGCGCATCGCTATTGGCATGGTGAAAGACGCAATCAATGGGCAGAAAACTGGGTTAAATTATGGACGAAAGGGCAGGGACGTTTCGTCATGACCAATGAAGAAAGCCAGATCAACCAGCGTGAAATGCGCGTTTTAGCCCAATTAGGTTATATTGATCCCGACCGTATTCTTGTGCTTCGTTCGGGCAGTAATTTCAGTATGCCACCCAAAGGAGTCGCTATTACAGACTCCATGGGTGACGAAGAATCCGGCCAAGTGATCGCCTTTGACAATAACGAAAGAGCCGGAGAACCCGTTGTCAAAGAATTGGTCAAAAATTGGAATAAATATTTCACCCAACTTCCTGATAGTAGATTTCAATTTTAAAATAATAATTGTTCTAGTTAATGGAAATGTGTTTTCGAACAATCCTTAAAGATAAAAGTCCAATCAAAGTTAGCACACTACAGGATAGAGAAAGATACCCGAAGTGAAAATAATGACCGCTTGCTGACTCAAATTGACCATATCTAACCATCTCTGTGCATTCAGCTAGCGGAACCCATTCTAGCCATGTACGATAAGGATTGGGTATCCATTCAAGCATAAAAAAAATGGCAGATATAGGTAAACAAAAATATGTCATGGGATGAATTAAACGTTCAACAGTTGCATTTTCATAGGTAATTGCACATACTATAATAGAGGTAGCTAGGGATAGCCAAGTCATATAAACTTGACCAAGCAAGAGATAAATAGGTCTTACTGGGAGAGTCCCTAATCCGATGCAATAAGACAAAAATAGCAGAATAATAACGCTGCACATAATACCGGCAGCCTCTAAGATAACACGAGCAAATAACATATCAAATAAACTAACCATTCTATGGTAAAGTAAGGGTGCATTCGCTTCAACTGTACCCGCTGATCTATTTACAATGTTTCTAAAGATAATAAATGTACCGTATCCAACAATTGCAAAAGGAATAGGCCTAATATCTGTCATTGAAAATGCGGTTTCTTTCGAACCAGCATGGAGTATACCAATTCCTGTTGCAAACAGCATTGGCTCAAGAATTATCCAGAGATAACCAATATTTTCCCGACCATAGCGAGTATGTAATTCCCTTAAGATAAGAGCGCCTATAACCCGGAATTGAACTTTTAAACCGCAGAAGAAATGTGTAATTTTATTACCATCAAATTCCATGTTTTTTTCCAAAAAATGAATATATTAGTGGCTAATTTTTATTAAAAATCTCTGAAATAGTTTTTTTAATACTGCTTCTCCAATAAGGTAATCTTATTCCAAATATATCTTTAAATTTTTTACAATCGAGACAAGAGTTTTTGGGGCGCTTAGCTAATGTAGGCCAATCTGAAGTAAAAATAGGTGTTAATTTTGGTAATAATAATCCATAATTTTTAGACTCTTCTAATATAATTTTAGCAAATTCATACCATGAAGCAGATCCTGTGCCACTAACATTATAGATTCCCTGACATTTCTTCGGGCTTTTATAAAAAATTTGAGGGATGATGTGAATAATAGCATTTGCCAAGTCGTCAGAATTGGTTGGATTACCATATTGATCAGCTACAACTTTTAGAGAAGATTGTTTTTTTGAAGCATTAATAATTTTACAAACAAAATTTTCTCCACAGGATGAGTAAACCCAAGAAGTTCGAAGAATGATACTGTTAGGATTTTCAGATAGAACAGCCAATTCACCTGCTGCCTTACTCCGTCCATAGACTGTTTGCGGTTTAATTGGATCTGTCTCGATGTAAGGGCTGCCTTTTTTACCGTCATAGACGTAATCTGTTGAAATATGGATTAGAGGAATCTGTATGTTATTACATACGTGAGCTAGCTCTTTGGCTCCTAAGTAGTTGATTTGCATTGCTGCTTTTTTTTGTTTTTCCGCAAGATCTACTGCAGTCCATGCTGCTGTATTTATAATTATACGCGGTTTATGTCTTTTTATAATTTCCAAGATAGAATCTAAATAATTAAAGTCTAAAATAGGTCGACCTATACAAGTAATACTTTCTTTACCTAATTTAGATAAAGAAGTAGCCAGCTGACCATTCCTACCAATTACAAGGATACTATTTTCAAAATTACTGATCATTATGTCAAAACCACTTTTTAGTTTCGTCAAATGACGGAGCGGTTTTATCTTTCTCTGATAATAGGATCTCAGCATGATTAATTGGCCAAGGTATATTTAATCGATGACAATTCCAAATTACAGCTCGCTCTGAAGCTTTATTATAAAAGCTAGTACATTTATATTGCACTTCTGTATTTTCAGTAAGTGTTACAAAGCCATGAAGAAAACCAGGTGGAATCCAAATCTGAGACCAATTCTCTTCAGAAATTTCAGCAGCGACCCACTTCCCATAAGTTGGTGATCCAAAACGCGCATCAACTGCAACATCCCAGATCGCGCCTTTGGGACAACGGACTAATTTACCTTGTATATAGGGAGATATCTGACAGTGAAGACCTCTAACTACGCCCTTATTTCGTGATAAGCTTTGATTATCTTGAACAAAAGGGGTATCAATTCCCATTTTCTTCATAGAATTTTCATTATATGTCTCTGAAAAAAAACCTCTACTATCAATATATTTAGGAGGTGCTATCACAATAACTTCAGGAATAGATAATCTTTTAAATTGCATTTAATTTACCTTTTTTAATTTTTCTTAGTCAAATCGAATAACATTCTACTTAGATTGGTTTTTTTCATTTGATCTATAAGTTTTAGAAGCTCGTCTGTGTCAATATATCCCATATGGAATGCTACTTCTTCTGGGGATCCTACTAACATACCTTGCCGAGATTGAATGGTTTGAACAAAATTACTTGCCTGCATCAAGCTGTCAGGTGTGCCAGCATCAAGCCATGCGCATCCTTTTCCTAGTTGATCTACCTGCAGCATACCTTCTTCAAGGTATATCTTGTTAAGATCTGTAATCTCTAACTCACCTCGATCACTTGGTCTTACTTTTTTTGCAAATTCGACGACATTGTTATCATAAAAATATAACCCAGTAACGGCCCAATTTGATTGAGGATACTCAGGTTTCTCTACTAGATCTATCGCTTTCCCTTTATTATCAAAGGAAATGACGCCATAACGCTCAGGGTCACGGACTTGGTATGCAAAAATGGTTGCGCCATGCTGCCGTTTCGCTGCTTTTTGTAATAAATCACCTATGTGATCTGTAAAAATAAGATTATCTCCAAGTGCTAAAGCACAAGGTGCTCCATTTAGCCAATCTTCTCCGATAATAAAGGCTTGAGCCAGTCCATCAGGAGATGGTTGTGCTCGATATTCGAAATGAACACCAAATTGGGAACCATCACCTAATAAACGCTGGAATTGATCCATATCGTGCGGTGTCGTGATAATCATAATATCACGGATTCCCGCTAACATTAACGTCGAAAGAGGATAATATATCATCGGTTTGTCGTAGACTGGCAGTAGCTGTTTACAAGTCGCAAATGTGATAGGATGTAGACGTGATCCCGTTCCTCCAGCTAGAATAATACCCTTCATTGGGTTTTTATTATCGGACATTAATTTGTTTCTCCTAAGCGTTGATCTGCGCATCTCTGATCTAGAATCTTCTGCCACCACATTCGGTTATCTAAATACCATTGAATTGTTTTCCTGATGCCTGCTTCAAAATTATGTTTAGCCTTCCAACCTAATTTTTGTTCTGCATAGGTAGGATCAATTTCATAACGAAAGTCATGACCAGGTCTATCTGCAACATAACGGATTAGTTGTCTTCGTGCCCCTTCAGGGGTAGGCTGTATTTCATCTAATATATCGCAAATAGCTTCTACGACTTGGAGGTTCGTTCGTGGTTGACGTGCGCCAATTGTATAAGTATCACCGGGCTCACCATATTCTATGGCTTTTACTAACGCCTCTGCATGATCTTCTACAAATAGCCAATCTCTAATATTTGTCCCGTCACCATAAACCGGAAGCTCTTTCCCATGGATCGCATTAAGCGTTATAAGTGGAATTAATTTTTCTGGAAAATGCCATGGACCATAGTTATTAGCTGTATTTGTAATAAACGTGGGTAACCCATAAGTATCCCGCCACGCGCGGACTAGATGATCTGACGATGCTTTTGACGCAGAATAGGGGCTGCGAGGATTATAAGGGCTTTGTCTCGTGAATGGTTTGTCATTTATGTCTAGATGACCAAAAACTTCATCCGTTGAAATATGATGAAATTTAAATATTTTTTTTGATTTATTTAATTTTTCCCAATATTTTCGAGAACACTCTAATAAGTTATATGTTCCCAAGATATTGGTTTCTATGAATTTTTCTGGTTTTTCTATCGATCTATCAACATGACTTTCCGCAGCTAAATGCA
The DNA here is from genome assembly GCF_000175255.2 of Zymomonas mobilis subsp. mobilis ATCC 10988. Taxonomy (NCBI): domain Bacteria; kingdom Pseudomonadati; phylum Pseudomonadota; class Alphaproteobacteria; order Sphingomonadales; family Zymomonadaceae; genus Zymomonas; species Zymomonas mobilis. The sequence goes on from NC_017262.1 coordinate 1,924,847, forward strand.
TTACTGCATCGGGATGATATTTTTCAAAAATTTTATCTAATTCTAATGTATTATTAATATTAATATTTTCATGTCGATAGCGATCACATGTAGATACCTGAGTTACAGCCTCTTTTGATGCTGCATATGTCATACAATCTACGTTAATAACGCTATGTTCAGTGTATTTAATTAAATATCTAATAACGGCTGATCCAATAAAACCACACCCGCCTGTTAACAAAATAACCATGTTTTATTGCCTTTTTTGAATTTTTTTATAAATAAAATTAATGCGTTTCTTTCCATGCTCTCAAGGCTCTATCCCGACCTTCTTCATGGGCAATAATCGGCAGTGGATAATTGGCAGGCTGTTTATCTGCTTTCCATGGCGTATGGATAAAAGCAGTTGATACATCCGCTAATTCCTTGACCCATTCACGAATATATTGCCCATCAGGATCAAATTTTTGTGATTGTAAGATAGGATTCATTATCCTGAAATAAGGCGCAGATTCAATGCCGCTTCCTGCAACCCATTGCCAGTTTGTCGCATTACAGGCCGGATCATAATCAACCAAGGTTTGGGCGAACCATTTTTCACCCTCGCGCCAATCAATCAACAAATGTTTAACGAGGAAGGAAGCTGTCACCATTCGCAGCCGATTGGGCATGAAGCCCGTTTGCCATAACGCTCGCATACCCGCATCAATGAAAGGATATCCTGTCTGTCCTTCTTTCCAACGTTGCAAATTGTCGGAAGCCTTTTTCCAGGGCATTTTATCAAATTCAGGGCGCAAATTATGCTGATTTAAATCGGGATGCTCCCATAAAACCGACCACGCAAATTCTCTCCAGCCTAATTCTGCCAGAAATTTGCTCGTCCCTTCACCAGAACCGTTTTTTGTGACTTCATGCCATATCTGTTTTGAGGATATTTGTCCGCTTCTTAAAAAAGCTGATAGTAAAGATGTCCCATCTTTGGCAGGGAAATCCCTCTCTTTGGCATAATGCGCGAGATCATTTTCAATAAATGATTTTAACTGCTTATGAGCTTCATTTTCTCCAAAGCGATGGCTCTGCTTTAACTTGATCTTCCATGAAGAATCCTGCGTTTCCTTAGCTAAGATCGCTATATCTTTATAGCCCAAGCAATGCCGAATTTCCCTAGTGGAAAAGACCCAATTTTCAGGACAAGGCAAAACTGCCTGAATATTCATATAGCGCTGTACTGCTCGCCAATAGGCAGAAAATATTCGGAAGGGCTGCCCCTTATCGTTTTTTACAGTCCATGGCTCATTTAAAAGATTATTGGGAAAGCTTTGAACCTCAAGCCCCATAGCTCTAATTGATTTCTTTAAAATCTGGTCAGTCTCTTTCCCCTTGAAATCATATCGCCTATTCCAAAACAGCTTACAGGCATGAGATTGCTGCACAATTTCGGGGATTATTTTTTCAGCATCGCCCTCAAAAAGATGAAGTTGCCCTCCTTTTTCCTTTAATTGTCGATTCAAGGCTAAAAGGCTTTCGGCTACCCACCAATCTGCTGCGCTTTCCGTTTTTGCGTCAGCGCTTTCCTGTATGTAAAAACAGATAACAGGATTCCGACTTTGAATTGCCGCAGTGACCGCTGCATTATCACGCAGACGAAAATCATGACGAAACCATATCAAAATAGGGCGGGTATCACTCATAAATAGCGTGCTTCCATTTTTTGCGAAAAACAATCATCGATGTTTGGGGATATCTCTTAACAGCTTTTTTAAGATAACATGTCTTTCTTGCTGAAACAAAAATAGAATACCCTAAAAATAATTTATAATTTAATAAAAACACAAATATATATTAAAAATATTTACTAAATATTATTTAATATATAGAAAATAAAATTTCTAGGTTAATTATGTTTTTATTTAAAAAACTTAATTTTATAATTATGAGTTATATAATAAAATCCCAAGAGGCACTTCTGGATTTTTAAGATAATTTATATTATATAAATCTCATTCTATTCCTTGCCGGAACAATCTTTCCGGCCAAAGCTTCCTCTTCTTAAGAGAAGGATAAATCACACGCGCGTTTTGCGCCTATTACATTTCAAGGAGACAGATTATGACAGCAACCGCTGAATCAAAAACAGCTATCAAGCTTAATGAAAAAGCACTGGCAAATCTTGATCCTAAACGGGTAAAAATTTTCAAATATGACCGTTCCAAGGTGACGGCAGGTATCGCTCATATCGGGGTCGGGAATTTTCATCGCGCGCATCAGGCACGGTATATTGATGACTGCTTGGCTATTCCGGGCAATGAAAGCTGGGGGATCGTTGGCATTAGCCTCGGAGACCGCCCTTCTTCGAAAGCCAAAGCCAAAGCGATGAAAGATCAGGACTGTCTCTACACGCTGACCGAATATGATGCGAAGGGTAAGCCTTCAACCCGTATTATTGGTTCTATTATCCAATATCTCCATGCCCCTGAAGATCCTGAAACGACGATGACGATGCTGGTTGATCCGGCGATCCGTATCGTTTCAATGACCATCACAGAAGGGGGCTATCATCTGGATAGTGAAGGTAATTTCCAATCCGATGCCGAAGCCGTTCAAGCTGATTTAAAAGACCCAGAACATCCCAAGGATACCTTTGGCTATATTGTTGAAGCCTTGGCACGCCGCCGGAAAGCGGGCACGGAACCCTTCACTGTATTTTCTTGCGATAACCAACGCGGCAATGGTGATGTCGCCAAACAAGCGGTTCTGAGCTTTGCTCGATTGCGCGATCCCGAATTGGCAGAATGGATCGAAAAAAATGTCAGCTTTCCCAATAGCATGGTTGACCGGATTGCGCCGACAGTCACAGAAGAAGAAGCTGAAGCCGTCAGAAAACTTACTGGTATCGACGACCAATCGCCTGTTATTGCCGAAAATTTCTCACAATGGGTTATAAAAGACGAATTTTGTAATGGTCGTCCGCCTTTTGAAAAGGTCGGTGCCGAATTTACTCAAAATGTTGCCCCTTACGAGCATATGAAAGGGCGGATGCTTAACGCATCCCACACGGCGATTGCTCTTCCGGGGGTAGTTGCTGGCTATGAATATGTTCATGAAGCCTTGGGCGATCCTGAAATTCATCGGCTGGTTTACGACTTCATGACCAAAGATGTTATTCCGGTTACGAAAGGGCCTGATGGCATTTCTCTGACGGATTACCGTGATATGGTTTTAAGTCGTTTCAGCAATCCAGCCTTAAAAGATCAACTGGTTCGTATCGCGGGTGATAGTGCGAATAAATTGCCAACTTTCTTACTGCCTACCATTAACGAACATACCGAAGACGAAGATACCAGCAGTCGCGATTTACGTCGTATGGCCTTTATTCTGGCCTGTTTCCGTCGTTATCTTCGCGGTATTGACGATAAAGGCCATAAATTCACACCTATAGAGCCTCATATTTCCAAGGAAGAACGCGCCGAATGGGGCAGTGAAAACACCGAAGGCTTTTTGAATTGTCGTATTCTGGAATCTCTGGGGTTGGCTGATAATGAAGCCTTTGTGAAAGCCTTTAATCACGCCGTTTCCTTACTTAAACCGCAAGGGGTTTTGGGTGCGCTAAGACATCTTTAGGTCAGGCAAAAACTAGATAATCTAAAAAGGGTGTCTGTTTCGACACCCTTTTCTTTATTAAAATATCGACCAGTCAAAACCGCGATATTCTGGGGTAGATAAATATAAAATTAATCCAAAAGCGTTATATAAAGACCAACTGCTTTAGGATATTGGCCTAAGATCAATATTATAATAGCAAAAATTGGTGTTATTGCCTCCCTTGGTTATTGTGCCATAACAGGAATAGAAGCTGTGTCGGTGACTGATAAGAATGACTTGAATATCGGAACAAGCCTTCAACAGATGCAGTATATTGCTGATTTTCTTCAGAAATGGTGCGCAGAAAAACAGGCAAGACAAGCACTCGACATGCCAAACGGGCAACAATATGAGCCTTATGAAACGGAAATCTTTTCTAACGATCAGGTGAAAGAACTCAATCAAGCCTATCAAAAAGCTTCGGATCTATTGGCTTACCAACTCAAAATATTGCTAGATGAATGCCTTAATATGGCACAAGCGGGGATAGAGGTGCTTATAAAAGCCCGCCAAGCTGGTGCGTCTCCGGCTTTAGCTGCCGGAAGTTTGGCTTCTGCCATAGAAAGAGACCTGAAAAGAATGCAGTCTTTGCTGCTTTCTAAATAATATTATGCTTTTGTGATTGACTATCATCAAAAATTCATTAAGGAAGACAGCGATCGGGGAGTAGCGCAGCCTGGTAGCGCATCTGCTTTGGGAGCAGAGGGTCGCAGGTTCGAATCCTGTCTCCCCGACCATTCCTTTCTATTAAAATCTTTTTTCAGATCAGTATCTGATCGCTTCAGAAAAAAACGGCTTTTCCTTTAAAATTTAATTGGCAATTCTGACGGCATAAATTTGACGTTCTGCCAAAATTTTTCTTAAACTATGCGCGCCCCCCAAATGTCCGGCACCGACCGCCATAAAGACCGTTCCCGGTGTTTTTAGCCTATTTTCAATCCAATCCGCCCATCTTCTATTCCGGTTTTCTAAAAGAATGGTCTGTAAATGCGGAATTTGGTTTAAACTCTGGTTCACAATATTGGCGAGGCGATCTTCATCACCACCGGCCCATGCCTTTATCAACAACCGGATGATAAAAGAGCTTTGCTCGTCTTCTTCAAGGCTGGATTGCAGGAAAGATATCTGATCAGCAGAGGATAAATTAGACAGAAAAGAAAGCTGTTGTTTAAAGTCTTCTAATTCACCGATATTTTTGGCTTCGCTTTGCGCCTGCGCAATAAGGACAGGTTCTACACCCGCCATCGTTTTGATACCGCTTTTTTGATAGTGTAACAGGGTCAAAGTCACTGCGACAAACCAAGGTGAAAAGCGATCCATACTATTTTTTGCTATATGGAAATGCGCCAACTCTGCCTGAACACGCCGGTTCAAAGCAGGTGGTAGCCTTTTCTCAAGCGGTAAACCTGATTTATCAGTTGCCAATTCTGAAACAATAGCCTGCACTTGGTCTGCTGGCGGTGCTTTCGTTTCGATAACCAATTCAGAAGACTGTTCAAAAGCATCACGGACATGATTCTTGAACCAGCTATATCGTGGATCAAGCATATGAATCGTTCCGAAAAGGTAAATCGTCGTATTATTTTTGTGGATCATCCACAGGGCTGGATGCGCATCCACCACCATAGAAGATGTGGCCGCCGCTGGCGTATTCTCTGGGATATTATTATTGGCGGGCTCGGGTAATGTTTTCTTTTTTGAAGCGGTAGCGGCCTTTTGGGGTTTTACCGTTTTTTTACCGGATATTTTAACCGGTGATATTTTTTTGACCCGACTAACCGCCGGTGTTTTTAAAGGGTGAGGATGGGTATGTGCTGAAGAGGCTAACAGGGCGAATACTATCCCGATACACGATATTACCGGTGCGATCATATTATCTTCTCCTGCTATACTCTTTGGATTTACTTCTTGCTTGCACCATCGCCTATGACAAGGGGGATGACGATAATATTTGCGATTTTTAGGCTATTCTGCCTGATAAATGGCTGAATGGAAAATGGGGAGGAGCTTGTTTCACTCTGTTTTTCTTTTGAGAAAGCAAGGAAAAACAGATTTTTAACGGAATAGGCTTCAATTCTGTCCGGTTACTGGTTAGAGCGTAAAAGTTCCGTTTTCTTATCGAAAAGAGGAATAACGTGTTCTTTCCGCCGGTATATCCGGCACATATTTGTCCCTGTTACCATGGGTAACATTCGAGGAAAAATGCCAGATAGTCTGTCCTTCCAAGCCCTCATCCTGAAACTTCATGATTACTGGAGTCAGCAAGGATGCGTCATTTTACAACCTTATGATATGGAAATGGGGGCGGGAACCTTTCATCCGGCCACCAGCCTGAAAGCTCTTGGGCCCAATCCATGGAAAGCGGCCTATGTTCAGCCTTGCCGCCGTCCTGCCGATGGGCGCTATGGGGAAAACCCGAACCGGCTTTGTCATTATTATCAGTATCAGGTTATCTTGAAGCCTTCGCCTGATAATATTCAGGCGCTTTATCTAGGTTCACTGGAAGCCATCGGTATTGATCTTAGCCGACATGATATCCGCTTTGTCGAAGATGACTGGGAAAGCCCAACTTTAGGCGCATGGGGTTTAGGCTGGGAAGTCTGGTGCGATGGGATGGAGGTAACGCAGTTTACCTATTTCCAACAGATCGGTGGATTTGACTGTAAACCGGTTTCCGGCGAAATTACCTACGGCCTTGAACGTCTGGCTATGTATATACAGGGCGTTGATAACGTCTATGACCTGCGTTTTAATGATGCAGGTGTTAGCTATGGCGATGTTTTCCTTGAAAATGAACGCCAATTTTCAGCCTATAATTTTGAAGCCGCGAATACAGAAACGCTTTTCCGCTGGTTCAAAGAGGCTTCGCAAGAATGTAAAGCCTTGCTTGAACGCGAAAAACCGTTGCCTTTACCGGCCTATGATCAGGCGATCAAAGCCAGTCATATCTTTAACCTGTTGCAATCACGCGGCATGATTTCTGTAACCGAACGGCAAGCCTATATCGGACGCGTGCGGGAATTGACCAAGGCTGTTGCGGCGGCATGGATGGCCTATAACGGATGGGAGGCATAACCGATGGCTGATTTTCTGCTTGAGCTCCGTTCCGAAGAAATTCCGGCCGGTCTACAAAAAATGGCGGTTGAAAAACTGGCTGAACTTCTTTCTGCAAAATTGAAAGAAGCGGGTATCAACCCGACAAAAATCGAAAAATACGCAACGCCTCGCCGTATCGCTTTATTGATGCGCGATTTACCGGCAAAGACCGAAGCCGTTCAGGAAGAACGGCGTGGGCCTCGTGCCGACGCGCCTGAAAAAGCCTTGGCTGGTTTCTTGCGTTCAACCGGTCTTACAAAAGAAGAACTGGAATTACGCGAAACGCCCAAGGGTAATTTCTATTATGCTCATATTGAAAAGCCCGGCCAAACGCTGATTGCTTTATTGGGTGAGGCGATACCGGCTATTATCAAGACTTTTCCTTGGCCAAAATCGATGCGCTGGGGCAATTTCTCTGCCAGCAGCGAGTCCTTGCGTTGGGTCAGACCTTTAAAGGGTATTGTTGCCCTTATTGATGAGCAACTTATTCCAATCGAATTGGACGGCATCACTTCAGGTACAGAAACGAAAGGGCATCCTTTCCATCACCCTGATGTCGTCACTCTTGCCAAAGCTTCGGATTATCCCGAAAAAATGGCCGCTGCACATGTCATGATAGATTTTGATGCGCGGGTGCAGAAAATTACCGATGAGGCAAGAAAAGCTGCTCAAAAGGCGGGCTTAACCTTGATCGAAGATGCGGCCTTGGCACAAGAAAATGCTGGGCTGACAGAATGGCCAGTTCCGCTTTTGGGTCGCTTTGATGAGGCTTATCTGGCTGTGCCAAGAGAAGTCATTCAGCTCACGATGCGGACAAACCAGAAATATTTTGCCTGCACCGATCGCAACCAAGATTTGGCCGCTGTTTTCATCTGTGTTGCTGATATGGAAGCGCAAGATGGCGGTAAAGAAATCACGCAAGGCAATGAAAAGGTGCTGTCCGCCCGCCTCGCTGATGCCCGCTTCTTCTGGGAACAGGATTTAAAAATCCCGCTTGAAGATTGGCTCCCAAGACTTGATTCCGTCCTTTTCTATGAAGGTATGGGATCAGTTGGCGACAAAGCCAAACGGATCGCTCATCTGTCCGGCTATATCGCCGACCAGATCGGTGCAGACCGGAAACAGGCTGAACGGGCAGGACTTCTTGCCAAGGCTGATCTTGCTAGTAATATGGTTGGCGAATTCCCTGAATTACAGGGCGTTATGGGTGGCTATTATGCCAAAGCCGGTAATGAAGCGCCCGATGTCGTCTCCGCTGTCAGCGGCCAATATCAGGCCGAAGCTGGAGCTGGCGTTGCAGCAGCGGTTTCGCTTGCTGATCGTATCGACAGCTTGGCCTGCTTCTTTGTCCGTAATATCCGGCCTACCGGATCGAAAGATCCTTTTGCTCTCCGGCGTGCTGCGGTTCAAATTATTCAGACCATTATTGCACATCAATTGCGGTTGCCCTTAACGCCTTTATTTGAAAAAGCAGGGGCAGGCGATCAGATTGAAAGTTTGTTGGCCTTTATCACCGAACGGTTAAAGGTGCAGCAGCGTGAAGCCGGTATCCGCTATGATTTAATCGATGCCGTGCTGGCACTGGGTTACGAAGATGATGTTATTCGTCTTCTGGCAAGGGTGCAGGCATTGCAAAGCTTTATTGAAAGCGAAGACGGAAGTGATCTTCTGGCGGGCTATCGTCGGGCAGTCAATATCCTGAAGGGTAGCGAAGCCTCTGAAAAAGGCGATATCAGTCAGGAAGATATCGAACAACCTGAACAGGATTTACAAAAGGCTCTTCAGGCGATAGAAGCGCCCCTAGAACAGGCGCTGAAAGCTGAAGATTACGCCGCCGCGATGACGGCATTGGCAAGCTTACGTCAGCCGATTGACCAGTTTTTTGATAAAGTGATCGTCAATCACGATAAAGCTGGTATCCGCTCACGCCGTTTGGCGCTCTTAGAACAAATCCGCACAGCTATGCATCAGGTTGCTGATTTTTCAGTTGTTGAAGCTTTAACTATTGAAGCTTCGGGGCGTAAACGCTAAATACAATAGAGCTTACGCATTAAGGAAAGACGGTTCAGAATTTTGAACCGTCTTTTTTTATGTGTAATAATAGTTGTTCTTTATAACAAAATACCAAATTTAAAAATAAAATTATTTTTTACAATGAAATAAAAATATTCCCAATTTGGATTATTTGATTCTAAAATTAGATATTATTTTAACGCGATTTATAAAACAGATTATCTTTGATATTATTTACTGAAATAGCGTTTTTAATATTGAATTTTGACTATAAATAATATGCATCTTATTTCTCATTTTAATAATTTTATTTCAAAAAAATAGGTGCTTCTTGATCCGCTTGTGATCCGAAAATGAAGCATAGCGTATGATTCATGAATCAGAGGGCCAGCCTTAAGACTACCCTTCATCATTTTCACTTAATCGCGTGAACCATTTAACGACAGGTATGGCGCAAATAATAAGCATCAAAAAAGACGAAATGACACTGGATAATGCCGCTCCATTGATACCGGCCACGCGCATCATTCCATATAAGAATACAAAATAGCAGCCAATAATTGCGGTTCTAGCTTTAAGAACAAAGGATATCCGTTTCATCACTGTTAAAAGCGGCTCAATCGGCACAAGGCAGATATCAAACAAAGCACTACAAACCAGCAAAACTAAAATAGTTTTTTCGCCTGGCCAGCTATAATGCAACATATAGGTAAAAAGACGTTCTCCAACCAAGACCGTCAGGAAAAACACCAATAGAGAAAAGCCCAAAATAAGACCGAATATCTTTAAGGTAACAAGGCGCATACCATGCCAATCGCCCTGATCCCGAAAACGAATAAATTCAGGATATAGGGTAGGGATCATCATCTGGGCTGGTTTGGATAAACCGTTACTAATCTGGCGCGCGACCCGATAGACAGCGGCTTCCCCAGCCCCCAGTGAACTACCAATAGCAAGGGTGCCACCCTGCTGGAAAATGGAGTCTAGGATTTCATTAAAACTGACGCTTAAAGTGAATTTCCACATCCCTTCAACGGGCGTTTTTCTCTGAAATATTTTTCTTATCGGAAAAGCTCGTTCCGTATATTGGTGAAAGAGATAAATGCCAGCGTAACTACAGGTGACAAAAAGCGTGAATTGCGTCAGGCACCATATAAACAAAAAATACCCCAAAGGCATATGAAGCCAATAACCAATGCCACAACCTCCGGTTCTGACGCAGGTCGTAATAAATTCATAAATAGTGACCAGTTTAAAGCGGTTACACAGCCGCAACATCCCGGTTGACCAGCCGATATTCATAAAAAGTATAATCAGCATACAAAGCAAGGCATCTGGCTTGACCTCGGCAGGCCATCCCAATCTTGAAGTGCCTAAAATCAAGATACCGCCTAACCCTACCAACATACCTATCGCCGCACTAAAAAAATCGGCTCTGATGCAAAAGGCAAGGACATCATCAAATTGGTTAAAATCTTTTTCCTGAAAAGCTTTTGAACCGTAATGCAGCAAGGTTTGCCATGACTGAAAACGGGTAATATCCGAAATCAGGGTAGCAAAAGTCGTAATCAAAAGCATGACACCAAACAGGTTCAATCCCAATGTCTGGGATGTCCATGCGACATAGACAAAACTGCATACCGCATTCAAAACACGGCCTGTAATCAGAATGCCGGTATTGCCAATAATACGGGAAAAGACAGATCGGGATTTCTGGGGCATGATATCCAAACAGGCATCACTGACAGAAAGGCAGTCAAAGGTCAGTCTTGCCTTAATAAAAAGGGTCTTTTGATAGCCCATCTTTTAAAGAAGGCTATTTCATAAGCAATATCTATATTGTTAATAACGGTATCGCTTATAATAGATCATATTTTCAAAATAGGCTGAAAGCATATTGATGGGTATCAGAAAAGATCTATGGAAAATTTTCCTTGTAAAACAGCCTATTACCGAGATTTTGCAGTCTTCTAAAATCCGCGGCGAAATACTCGATATTACCCGCGATCTGAATTTCTATTGCTTTTCTGCGGATCCCTTTGGCTTCGAAAAAGACAATACTCTTTATGTTTTTTCCGAATATTATGATTACAGGAGCCGTAAAGGGGTCATCGAATGTCAAAGCTTTAATAAAGAGTTACAGCTTCTTTCTCAAAAAACGGTGCTTTCTGAAGATTGGCACCTATCCTATCCCTATGTTTTTGAAGCCGATAACCAAATCTATATGCTGCCAGAGGCTTCCCGTAATCATAAACTGACGCTTTATCATGCCATATCTTTTCCTGATCATTGGGAACGGCTCTGCGATATAGATTTGGGGGGCGATATCGCCATTGATGCTACGCCGGTTTTCCATGATGGCATGTGGTGGTTATTCTATATGTCGGGATATGCCAAAGCCCGTAAGAAGCAAGAACTTCATGCCGCCTATGCTCGTGAACTAACCGGAAAATGGACAGTTTACAAAAACAATCCGGTCATTGAAGGGTTTGCCTATAGTCGTCCCGGTGGAAGTGCTGTTATCAACAAAGAGGGCAAATTAGTCCTGCCGGTTCAAGATTGTGTAACAACCTATGGCCGTGCTGTCCGCTCTTTATTATTCGATCATTTAAGTCCTGATTTAATACAATACTCGGTTGGAAAAGCGATCGATATTCCGGCTTCTTTGTCACCCTATACCGAGGGGATGCATACCCTATCTGCTATCGGGGATATGACTCTTATAGACGCAAAGAAAACCGATCTTTCATTAAAAGGCATCGGGTTACAAATCATAAGAGAATTCAAGAAATAAACCTCATACAGACTATAATTGTCTGTATGAGGCCTATTCAACAGAAATTAGCGAAAGCGATTAGGGCGATAGCGCGTCGGATCGACCTCTGCCATCCAGTCAGGCAGCTCTTCGCCTAATAACAGGCAAGCTGCCAACATTGATCCCGCAACCGAGGTCTGAATACCAAAGCCACCCTGTCCGGCACACCAAAAGAAGCCTTCTGCCAATGGATCTGCACCATAGACGGGGGCTCGATCAGGTGAAAAACTGCGTAATCCAGCCCAGCAGCGTTCTACCTTTTCAATTTTCCAGTCGGCGGCTTTGCTAAAACGATCAATAGCCAAGGCGATATCGATTTCTTCCGGCGCGACATCTGCCGGAGCTTGGGCGTGTTCATCATGAGGGGTCAACCAAATACGATTACCGTCTTCCGGCTTGAAATAGAAACGGGTCAAGGCATCCATGATCAACGGCATTTCTGCCGGTGGGGTAGGGGAAACCTGCAACTGAATCATGGTGCGACGATATGGCGTAATGACAATGGGCAAAGCCCCTGCCAATGCGGCTACTTCGCTCGCCCATGCACCGGCTGCATTGACAACCCGTTTGGCTTTGAATTCATCGCGTGTTGTTTTGATCTGCCAATAACCATCCAGACGTTTAAGGCCTGTCACGCGATTATAGGTTTTTAAATGGGTGCCACTTTTCTGGGCAATGGATAGAAAATGGGCATGCAAAGCACCGACATCGATATCTTCACAACTGCCTTCTTTTAAACCTAGATCCCAGCCTTCTTTCAGACGACCACCTGTCGCTTCGATGTCTTTACGATCAAGAGGCGTTAAAACAACTGACGTATCGGCAAAATTGTCTTGTAGCTGTTTTAAGGCTTCCAGACCGTCTTTATCGGCAACATGAGCGATCCCGCGCGGTGACAAAAATCCACCGGCCTTCAATTTCGGGCCCGTTGCGCTGGTAAGCGGCTGAACAGCGGGGCCTCCATAGGTTTCTGACCAAAAGGCGGCCGACCTTCCCGTTGCATGATAACCGGGGGCAGATTCTGCCTCCAATAGTAAGATATTGGCCTTATCTCCAAGCATAGCTGCCAAACCAGCGCCGGCAATTCCGCTTCCGATAATGGCGATATCGAAAATTTCTGACATTCTTTTCTCCATCTCGACCATTCGGACGGGATATGTGACCCCAGCCTGATCTTAAAAAATCGGCTGTCGATCTCATATCTCGACAAACAAGGGTTTCATTGCCATCTTGGAGTAAAAATAGGAAGGAAAGTTATTATTCTCGAATAGCTGTTCACTTAAAAAACAGCCTTTGACGATTAGAATGATTCTGAGTCCAATCGCTTGTTGCGATAAGAAATTTTCAAAAATAAGCGATAAAATAGATTAAAAATTCAAAAAATATACAAAATTTTTATTTAAATTTTAAATTCTATCTTGGAAATATTAAAAAATTATTAAAAATAACAGAAATATCCAATATTTTATAAATTGTGCTATATTTACAGTGCAGTTGAGCCACAGTTTGATGTTTTTCTATAAAAGTAAAGTGAGAATCCCCTTATAAATATAGAAAATATATCAATCTTTAGTTAGAAAGTTTTCATTCGGATAAGGGGATAAAAATCAGACAATGACATGGGGCAAGCTTGATATCGGCTTGACGAGGGGGAAGAAGACCTTTGCATATGCATTGGGGGGATGCTTTTTATCTTTTTTCCTTCAGCCGATGGCGATAGCTGCACCTGCATCGCTTATTGGACCACCACGTCCTGAAGTTTCTTCCAGCCGTGGTTTGCAGCCGGTTCGGGTTATGCACAGCCGCCATTCTGAATCGAAAGAAGGCAATCGCCTCTTGGGGCGGGTAAGCAGTAACGCGCCGATTGGTTCTTTTACGCCGTCTATCGGTGATCCACGCTTGGCCGCTGCCTTTGCCCAATCTTCGAATAATGGCTTGTCATCTGGTTTCCAATTTACGCCCTCCTCGGTTCCGGGGCATAAGCGGGCTGTCACCGTTGCAGTTCGGACGCATATTCTTCCTCCGACCGGCGAGAAAAACGGAACGCCCCAGAGCTTAAGTATTTCTCCGAATACCGCTTACAATATGGGGGCATCCCTCAGCTGGAAAGAATTCACGCTGAATGGTGATGTCGGTCATATCAATGATGGTCCCATTATAGGCGGCCGTGATGCTTTTGATGTTGGGGTGAATTATACCCATCACAATTGGTCAACACGGTTACAGATGAATGCTGCCCATAATAGCGGCGAAAGGGCAAACGCCATCGGGGATAATAGCAATTATTCTCTTGATGTCGCTGGATCTTATATGATTAACCATCGCTTCCAGATTTCCGGTGGCCTTCGTTATACGATGCAACGGAATAGCCATATTGTGCCTTCTGCCCCTGATGTCCAAAGGGATGGGCAGGCTGTTTATCTGGGTACCAGTTTTAATTTCTGATATATTCTAAGCTGTTCAAAAGAGCAGAATAACCAATAAGGGAGTTTTTCCTTTGAAAGTGGCGCTGGGGCAATTTGCCGTTCAGCCTGATTGGCATGAGAATCTCGACATCTGTTTTGACTTGATCAAACGGGCAGCAGGAAAACAAGCTGACCTGCTTGTGTTGCCAGAAGGTATTCTGGCACAGGATATGGCTGACCCCGATCTTATCCCCAAAACGGCACAACCGCTCGATGGGGCTTTTATTACGCGTTTGGCAGCGGAAACTCTGAAATATCCCACGTTGACGATTGCAGGCTGCTTGCCCATCCCCGATGGGAAAGACCGATTTTATAACACGCTCTTAGTGATTAAAAATGGGCAGATCATTGCCCAATATCGGAAATTGCATCTGTATGATGCCTTTTCTCACCAAGAATCCCGCTCAATTACCGCTGGTGACAGTCTGCCTCCTTTGGTCGAAATTGCTGGATTCAAGGTTGGCTTGATGATCTGTTATGATCTTCGCTTTCCTGAATTAGCTAGACGCCTTGTGCTGGAAGGTGCCGATGCACTTATTCTACCCGCAGCTTGGGTCAAAGGTTCAGGGAAAGAAGCGCATTGGGATATTCTGGTCAAGGCCAGAGCTTTGGAAAATACCTGCTATATGATTGCGGTCGGGGAATGTGGCCAACGCAATATCGGAAATAGCATGGTTGTTGATCCGCTAGGCGTTGCCATTGCAAGGGCAGGGGAGGAGCCCGCCCTGATTATGGCTGAACTCTTCCACAAACGGATTGCTCATGCACGGGACATCTTGCCCGTGCTTCATAATCGCCGTTTCCTGCCCCCCAAATTTATCTAGGGTCAGAAAACGGGGTAAGACGCTTTTTTTCCTTGGAAAATATCCTTCATCACGATGGTCGAGGTCAATTTCTTGACACAGGACAGGGACGATAACTGTTCGTCATATAATTTCTGAAAAGAAGACAGATCCTTCGTAATAATGTGAAGGATATAGTCAGGCGTCCCGAATAATCTTTCAGCGCTGATGACTTCGGGAATCGTCAATAAAGCATCTTCAAATATTTGAACGAGCTGTTTGTTGCTTTCGGATAAGGTCACAAAAACAATCGCCGAAAAAGTCAGACCTAGCTTTCTGTAATCGATGCAGGCGCGATAACCCTGTATCGCACCGGATTTTTCCAAAGCATGCACCCGCCTATGACAAGGTGAGAGACTAAGACCGATTCTGTCAGCCAATTCAGTCAGAGTCAGGCGGGCATCACTTTGCAGTTCAGCAAGTATTTTTCGGTCTATTTGGTCCATGTGAAAAAATATACCTCACAATCTCGCTAACAAGCAATAAATTAGAAAGATATTGCGCTCTGTCAGGGATATTATCCCGCCTAACAGCGGTTAAGGGGGATTTTCTCGCTTCAATAGCCCTCTTTCCCCTGAAATTTTTCAAAATATTCGGATGGTCTTTTTTCAAGGCGTTTCGCCTTGGATCTCAAGGAGATAAAAATATGCCAATAGAAATATTGGTTGCTTTTTGGGCTGTTTCTGTTCTTTTTGTTGTGATTCCGGGGGCTGATTGGGCATATGTCCTTTCTGTTGGCACCAATCATAAATCGATTGTCGCGGCTGTTTTCGGCTTAGTGCTGGGCTATGTTGCGGCGACTATTCTTGTTGCTATCGGTGCCGCCGCCTTAATTGCCAAAACGCCTTTTGCTTTGGACTTTCTCACTTGCGCAGGCGCTATTTATCTTTTCCTCTTAGGCATTGGCCTGTTGCGCCATCCGCCTGTCTTACAAGATGAGACTTTCTCCGTTGCTCAGAAAGCCAGCTATAGCCAGTGGATTAAAAAAGGCTTTTGTGTCAGCGGGTTAAATCCCAAAATGTTTCTCTTTTTTCTGATGTTCTTACCGCAATTTACATCGGCAAAAGCCGACTGGCCTTTTTCAATTCAGATTTTGGCCTTAGGTATCGTCCATACTTTCAATTGTGGCAGCATTTATCTACTGATCGGCTTTCTGGCGCGGGCTTTGCTGAAAAAATATCCGCATATCAATCTAGCACTCAGCCGTTTTTCAGCCGTTTCCATGATGACGATATCCATCATCCTGTTGGTAGAACGGTATATTCTTGGTGAAATGTAACGCGCCTCAAAAGGAATGTCGGAATATCCCAATCCCCAAGATTTTTTGGTAAAAAACTTTCTTTCGAAGGTCTAACCGTTTTTGATGACACGCGTTAAAAGAACACGCCTTATAAAATAAATGCGCTGTTTCGATGAAAACGCCATAGGAAACAGGGCAAAATGCGCTATGGAGTAGGAAGGCTTTGGCTAATTGACAGCCTCGCCTGACATATCATCCGGTTCTATTTACATAGGCTCTTCGGATACTATCCTTCATATTCGATATAGGTTTCATCCTATATCCGGTTGAAAATTTTTGGAAACAGTCGCTTGATGCGTTCTTCCTCTTGCTAGGAATAGAAGAGCATTTATAAGCAAAGCGGTCATACCGCCATTATTCTTGGGGATTGTTATTTTATGCCTTGTCGCCGCTTTTTGACTCTTTTTATGGCTGTTGCCATTTTACCTTTGGCTGCTTGTGGACATGGTAAGCAAAAGAAAGTTGCGGGTATGGCACCTTCAAGAGTAACCACCATCGGCATTAATGCGTATATCTGGCGGGCAGCCTTGGAAACTTTTTCCTTTATGCCCCTGATTCAGACCGATGCGAATGGCGGTGTTATTATTACCGATTGGTATGTTAATCCGGCCAGTCCCAATGAACGGATGCGGGTGGCTGTTGCCATTTTCGGAGATGATCTTCGCGCTGATGCCTTACGGGTTTCTGCATCCCGCCAGATATTGCGGGAAGGCGTCTGGGTCGATGATCCTGTAGATGCCAGCACGATACAAAAACTGGAAGATGTTGTGCTGACCCGTGCCCGCGATCTCCGTCGGACAGCTATGTCCGGTGAATAAGAAAAGGTTTTCGATTGATGAGTGAGTCTGGTTTTTCCCAGCGTTTTAATCCGCATGTAGTTGATGGCCGCTGGCAAAAAAAATGGGAAGAAAGCGGCTGCTTCCACGCGAAAGACAATTCAGACCGGCCACATAGCTATATTCTCGAAATGTTTCCGTATCCTTCGGGGCGGATTCATATGGGACATGTCCGTAACTATACCATGGGCGATGTGCTGGCGCGTTATTACCGGATGAAAGGCCATGAAGTCCTGCACCCGATGGGGTGGGATGCTTTCGGTATGCCTGCTGAAAACGCTGCGATGGAACGGAAAATCCATCCGCGTGAATGGACGATGTCTAATATTGCGACGATGCGGGAACAGTTAAAACGCATTGGTTTTGCTATCGATTGGAGCCGTGAACTCGCGACCTGCGAACCGTCCTATTATGGCCAAGAGCAAGCCTTGTTCCTTGACCTTTACAAGGCTGGCCTCGTTTATCGCAAAGAATCGGCAGTTAACTGGGATCCCATTGATAATACGGTGCTCGCCAATGAACAGGTGATTGATGGGCGCGGCTGGCGTTCCGGTGCCTTGGTTGAAAGAAAAAAACTCAATCAGTGGTTCTTAAAGATCACCGAATTTGCGGATGATCTTCTTGATGGCCTGAAAGACCTCGATCAATGGCCTGAAAAAGTCCGGTCGATGCAGGAAAACTGGATCGGTCGCAGTCAGGGCATGCAGTTTCATTTCAATTTTGAAGTGGCACCGGAAGGCTTTGACAAAATCGAAGTCTTTACCACGCGCCCCGATACGCTTTTTGGTGCCAGCTTTGTCGCTATTGCTTGCGATCATCCGATCGCCAAAGCCTTGGCAGAAAAAACCGCAGCTCTTCCCGAATTTATCGCCGATTGCCAGAAAATGGGCACCGCCGCGGAAGATATCGAAACCGCCGAGAAAAAAGGCTTCGATACTGGCCTGTCACTTGTTCATCCGCTGAATCCTGAATTAAAATTGCCGCTTTTTGTCGCCAATTTCGTTCTGATGGATTACGGCACGGGGGCAGTGTTCGGCTGTCCGGCGCATGATCAGCGCGATCTTGATTTTGCGCTGAAATATAACCTGCCGGTTAAACGGGTCGTTGCGCCTTCCGAAGCTGAAAGCAACGAAGCCATTGGCGACAAAGCTGACACCCGCGCGGGCATTATAGTCAATTCGTTTTTCCTCGATGGTCTTTCCAGCGAAGAAGCTAAAAAAACGGTTATTGCTCGCGCCGAAAAAGAAGGCTGGGGTAAAGGCACCACGGTTTTCCGGTTAAGAGACTGGGGCGTTTCTCGTCAGCGCTATTGGGGTACCCCAATACCGATTATCCATTGCGATAGTTGTGGCGCGGTTCCGGTTCCCAAAGATCAATTACCGGTTACCTTACCTGATGACATCAATTTCGATAAACCGGGCAATCCGCTGGAACGTCATCCGACATGGAAGAATGTCACTTGCCCGAAATGTGGGAAGCCTGCCCGTCGGGAAACGGATACGCTTGACACTTTCGTCGATTCTTCATGGTATTTCATTCGTTTCGCCAGTCAGCCAGATGACAAACCTTTTGATAAAGCAACCGCTGAAAAATGGTTGCCAGTCGGGCAGTATATCGGCGGCGTAGAACATGCCATTTTGCATCTTCTTTATGCCCGTTTCTGGACACGCGCCTTACAGTCTATTGGACGGCTTGATATCAAAGAGCCTTTCACCGGTCTGTTTACTCAAGGCATGGTAACCCATGAAACCTATAAAGACCCCGAAGGCCATTGGCTGTCACCCGAACAGATTCATAAAGATGAAGCGGGTATCTTCTTAACAGAATCCGGCGAAAAAGTGACCGTCGGCCGCGTTGAAAAGATGTCCAAATCGAAAAAGAATGTGGTCGAACCGGCGCCTATTCTCGACCAATACGGGGCGGATGCGGTGCGTTGGTTCATGCTTTCCGACAGCCCGCCCGAACGTGATCTGGCTTGGACAGAAGCCGGTATTGAAGGCTGCTGGCGCTTTATGCAGCGTTTGTGGCGTGTCGCTGCTATCGCAAGCGAAGAGGCTTCCGCTGGAATCGACAAGGATTTACAGCATCGCCTTCATTGCTCGATAAAAGAAGTTGGCGAAGCCATCGAAGGCCTGTCTTTCAATAAAGCCATCGCCAAGATTCATGATCTGGTCAATGCGATCGAAAAAGCCAAGGCTTCAGCAACCCGCAAGGAAGCTGCTTTGACTTTATTCCGCTTGGTAGCTCCGATGGTGCCGCATCTTTCGGAAGAAGCATGGCATCTTCTGGAGAAAGAAGGTTTTGTTGCCGAAGCCAGTTGGCCTGAATTTGATCCGGCACTGACGGTCGAAGACGAAATAACTATTGCCGTTCAGGTCAATGGTAAATTAAGGGACACCTTAACCGTCGCTCGGGATATGCCCAAGGATGAAGCCGAAAAATTGGCATTGGCTTCGGAAAAAGTGATTAAAATGTTGGAAGGCCGCTCACCGAAAAAAGTGATCGTTGTGCCTAACCGACTGGTCAATATTGTCGCGTAAAGGCCTGAATAATGGATTTTAGCAAACCGTCCAGATTAGCACTTCTGTTGTTTCTTTGCATGCCACTGCCTGCTTGTGGCCTGCATCCTCTTTACAAGGGGGGCAAATCTGGTCCGGTTGCTAAAACCCTAGGTGCCGTCCATGTTGCGTCGATCCCCGGAAAACCGGGCTATTTGTTACATGGGGCGTTGCAAGACCGACTTATGCCAGAAAATGGCCTGCGTCCTCGTTATCAACTAGAAGTTGAAGTTGACGATCACATCGAAGGTTTGGGTGTCAGACGAGATAACACGGTCAACCGTGAAAGACGGACATTGCGGGCGCGTTATCGTTTGATTGATCTTCGCGATAATCAGGTCGTTGTTGATGCCACGGCTTCATCGGACTCTGGTATTGACGTGGTCAGTTCCGAATATGCAACTATCGCGGCAGAAGATACTGCCCTTGAGCAGATCACTGAAAATGTGGCCGATCAGATTGTAACCCATTTGGCGCTTTACGCCGAAAGACGCGACAAAGCCGATCATCTTCCGAATGCGGCTACGCCAGCCCCCTCTGAAACGCCGCATAATCAGGCGGTTCAGGCTGTCAAACCGCAAAATATTTCCTAAAGAAAGTTAGTGAAAAGTAACCGCTCACAAATTGATGCTGCTATTGCGGCTATTGGCCGCGGGCAGAATGCTGTTATTCTTCTCTACGGGCCCGATATCGCACAATCTCGCGCCATCGCTGACCAAATGAACCGCTTTCCTGAAATTGAAAAAATAGAAATTTCAGGGGCGGTACTCAAAAATGATCCGGCTATTTTAACGGATGAAGCGGCGGCGATTTCTCTCTTCAGTGCCGCACGTTATCTTCGGGTGGAAGCAAGTGGCGACGAAATTCTGGCTGCGCTTCAATTATTGATAGATATTCCAGCTATCAATAATTCGGTAATTATTGTCACAGGTAATCTCAAACGAGAATCCAAACTCCTGAAACTAGCTTTGGCTGATAAAAAGATATTGGCCTGTGCGAGTTATCTTCCCGAAGGAGAGAATGCCAACCGTCTAGTTATAGCACTTGGGGAAGAAAAAGGCCTGCGGATCAGGCCGGATATCGCGCAAAAACTGGCGATATATGCAGAAAATAATCGGGCATTACTGGTCTCTGAAATTGAAAAATACGCCCTCTATCTCAATAGTGACAAAAATAACCCTCAAGAATTGACCCATGAGGTTATCAGCTTGATTGGGGCTGATAACAATGAAGGCAATTTGGCACGCTTGACGGGAATATTCTTTTCAAAAAATACAGCGCTTCTTGAGCAAGAATTAGCAAGCCTTTCAGATGTCGGGATTGAACCGATCCTACTTATTAGGGTTTTGTTGCGTCGAGCCTTACTGCTGGCTGATTTAGCTGGATTACTGTCAAAAGGGCTTTCGATTCAAAAGGTCATCGAATCTGCTGGCCGAAAAATTTTCTGGAAAGAAAAGGGCGAAATCGCCAAAGCCTTATCTCTCTGGCGGATTCATCAAATCAACCAACTTATTACTTTTCTGGTTTCTCTGGAATGTCAGATAAAACAGGGAAAGATGATTGGGGCATTTTATGTGGAACAGCAATTATTGCTATTGATAAGTCGTCTTTCATAAAAGTTTTATTTATTTAATAATTTAAATTAAAATAATAATTTTATATATCATTATATAATTTTCATTCTCTCTATTTTTTTGTAAATTATCAATCGAAAATATCACAAGGATGGTTTCAATAAATTATACCATTCTAAACCGCCCTAATTTTAGGGCTTTACAGCTTTTCTTTTTAAAAAAGACCTATCAAACACAATTTTTTAAGCCCTACAACGCTTTCCTGCCACTAAATTTAAGTGACTGTATAAAACCACTGGATTAAAGGGGGGGGAGAGGACTAGGAAGATTTTTATTCCCTATTTTTTTACAAATAGGCATAAAACGCTTTTCTTAACAGGTGATGTCTGCCCGATTATGTATGATATGACCGTTTTACACTATAAACATTGCACAAGGGTAAAGGACAGGCCACTGCGCCTATCGACTCTTGCTATGATAGGCGACTGCGATGCTGTTTAATTTACGGCAGGCAGCTTTTGCGCTTAATTGTTATATAGCTGCAATGCTCGGCCTCTATGTCTCTATGCGGATTGGGCTTGAACGTCCTTTCTGGGCGATGACGACTGTCTATATCGTCAGTCATCCCCTTACGGGGGCTATACGTTCTAAATCATTTTATCGCGTCATTGGTTCCTTCCTTGGCGCTACTTTTGTTCTGGCCGTTGTGCCAAAATTTGATAATGCGCCCCTTTTTCTCTGTATGATTTTAGGGCTGTGGGCGTCTTTTTGTATTTTTATTGTTGTTCTCGACCGCTCACCGCGCTCTTATATTTTCTTTCTTGGTATCGTTACGGCCTCTGTTATCGGCTTTCTTAGCGTAGAAAACCCTATCAATGTTTTCCATATAGCCTCTCTTCGACTTCAGGAAATCTGCTTTGGGGTTGTATCGGCAGGCTTTGTTCATTCCGTGCTTTTTCCCCATTCCGTCAGTAATCTTTTATCGCGTCAATTGGATCAGATTCTCCATGATTGCGAACGCTGGGCTAACCATGCCTTGGCCGGAGATATGACGGATATTGATGCGAAAGACCGCCAAAATCTGACCGTTGACCTTACCAATGTCCATTTCCTTGGGACACATATCCCCTATGATACAGCGGGATTGCGGCCAACGCGTATGGCTTTGGCCGCGGTTCAGGATCAGATTATTCTTTTGATGCCTGTTATCGCCGCTATGGAAGATCGAACAAGAGAAATTGACGATGCAGGCGGTATGTCGGAAGAGATTACCGCCTATGTCGAATCTGTTCGGCAATGGGTCGCAGATCCCCCCGTTGATGATGCGGCAGAAGCCAGTCGTTTGATTGCGCGCGGCAATGCCTTGGGTGAAAAACTAAAGGTTGAAAATTGGCGCGAACTGCTCGAGCTGAATATGATCGGGCGACTGCGTCATTTGATCGAAGCCTTGCAATCGACCCGTTTGCTGGTCGAAGCCGTCAGCCATCCAGAAGATCATCCACCCGCCATGATTGCCGCTTTAAGTAGCGCCCATCGCGTTCGCTCAATGCATCGCGACTATGGTATGGCCGCTTTAACCGCTTTGACATTGTTTATGGTCATTATGGCCTCATCCATTTTCTGGATCATGACCAGTTGGCCAAATGGTTCGACCGGTTGCCTTTTGGCGGCGATGTCATTCGGTCTGTCGGCCCAGGCAGGTGACCCTGTTAAACAACAAGGGCATTATCTCCTCGGGGCTGTCATCGGGGTGATTGTCGCTGGTTTTTATGTGTTTGCCATCATGACACAAATTCATGAATTTGAATTGGTCATGCTGACGATGTTCCCTGTGCTGTTTATTATCGGCTATCTTACTGCCGATCAGAACTACCTGCCGATTGTTCGACCCTTTATGGTTGTCTTCAACCTAACAATGGCAATCCATCCGGCTTATTCTGCCGATTTCGAGCTTTATTTTAACAATGGTTTGGCCATTATTACCGGCTGCGGCATCTCCCTTGTCGGTTTCAAAGTAATGCGCGTTATCGGTGCCGATGTGATGGTCAGAAGGCTTCTGCAATCTGGGTGGCGTGATCTTTCGGCAACCTTAAAACGACCGGGCGCGCCCGATATCGTTGATTGGTCAAGCCGTATGCTCGATCGTATCGGTCTTATGGCACCGCGCGTTTCAGCAACAGGGACAGATCAGAATGTTATCCGCGATGATGGTATTCGCGATTTGCGTATCGGTATCTGTATGCTGCGCTTGCGGCAGCTGGCTGCTCGTGTTGATGAAAATGTCCGTCATCAAATATCCACTTTGGCGCAAGCCATTGCTGGCTATTATGACGAATTGTCACGGTCACCGAATGCTGAATCTTCGGATATCATTTTGACAGATATCGATCGTGTTATTGATAGCTTTGTGGATCTACATAATTCAATCGATCGCCGCGAAGGGCTGACCGCCTTGGTCAGCTTACGTCGCAATATGTTTCCTGATGCACCAGGGTTCATAAAACAACGGAGTCCGGCATGATAACGGGAGAATTTGATATTGTGGGTGTTTATATGCACCCACTTGTCGTAGGCGCCGCTATTGCGATCATGATTACTCAGCTTCTTACTTTGTTGCTCAGTAAACTAAATCTTTATCGTTTCGTCTGGCATCGCGGTTTATTTGATACCGCAATGCTGATCGTTGTTTGGGGTATAATTACCGGCTATATTGCTGTGGCCGGTAACCCTATGGCTTTTTTTCGCTTGTAGGGGGAGGCATGGATCGGAGATCCGTCCTACGCGTTCTTGTAACGCTGTTTGTCGTTTTAGTGGCCGTTTGGGTCAGCCTGCGAATGTGGTTCTACTATGAACGTGAACCATGGACACGCGATGGTCGCGTGCAGGTCGATGTTGAAAATGTGACGCCCGATGTTTCCGGTTTGGTCACGGATGTCCTTGTCCGTGAAAACCAATATGTGACAGCAGGAACGCCACTCTTTATCGTTGATCGGGTTCGTTTTCGTTTGGCCTTAGAAGCCGCCGAGGCCGAAGTTGCCAATGTCGCTTCCCGTCTCGAACAGGCTGAACGTGAAAACCGGCGTAATATCCGGCTTGGCGATTTGGTCTCGACCGAAATTCTGGAACAAGGCGCTTCCAAGGTCGATGAGCTGGCTGCTGAACTCGAAAGAGCCAAAGCCAATCTCAATACGGCTCGCGTTAATGTGGTTCGTTCAGTTGTTCGCGCCTCTGTTGATGGCTGGATCACGAATTTCTCCCTTCGCCCCGGTAACTATGCTACGTCAGGCCGGCCTGAATTCGCGCTTTTGGATCGCCATTCTTTGCGTGTTGTCGGTTATTTTGAAGAAACCAAATTACCCCGTATCCGTGTCGGTGATAAAGTTTCCATCCGCTTGATGGGTGAAAAGAAGATCATCGAAGGCCATGTGGATTCACTGGCTCGCGGTATTGCTGACCGTGAACTTAACCCCACTTCATCTTTGATGGCTAACGTCAACCCAACCTTTACATGGGTTCGTTTGCCGCAACGTATTCCTGTTCGTATTGCTATCGACCATGTGCCGGAAGGTATTCGTTTGGTCGCAGGTAGAACGGCGACTGTCTCCGTTCACTATAACTCACATATTCGGCCGATTTTGCCGCCTTCTATTACAGGTGGTGTGCCTGAAGTGTTAGAAGACAGAACTGTCTCTGATAGTGTGGTCAAGACGCTTGAAAATAATGCGACTGAAACTGTCACCAACACTTCGGAAACCAAGGTAACGGTAGACCCAAAAACGGCGCAAACGCAGGCTCCCAGCCGCCAGGTAACCACTGTCCAAAAGACAGTGAAAAAAACTGAGGAGCATGCAAGGTGAAATTGCGGCGGCTATCATCACTGCTGACAGTAACCGTCTTGGCGTCACTGACAGCCGGATGTATTCTGGGGCCTAAATACAAGCGTTCACAAAATGCGGCTATTGAACGTCCGACAGCCAAAGGCAATTTTGTCAGTAGCCAGAATAAAGCGCTGACAAGAATGCCGGATTTGCCGGATCATTGGTGGCATCTTTATGACGAGCCTCAATTAGATAAGCTTATCGAAGAAGCCTTTGCCCATAATAATGATCTGAAGGTGGCGGCCGCCGATATTACGCGTTCAACGGCCGCCTTGGCACGGGCGCGTGATGCCAAACGCATCGGCACCAATCTGAACACATGGGCAAATTATATCGAATTTTCGGATCAACGATATTTGGTCAATAGTGTTAATCGACCGCATATCCCCGATGCCTTTGCTACTTCTTTAGACGCTATTATCTCTTATCAGGTTGACTATCTCGGTCAGCTGCATCGCGCTATTGAAGCGGCGAATGCTGATGAAGAAGCCGTCCGTTCTGCCTATGATATGGCGCGTGTTACGGTAGCCGCGAATACGGCACAGGCCTATGTCGAGGTTTGTGCCACGGGTCATGATATTGCGATTACCAAAGAGCTGATTGCTCTTGCTGAACGTTCAACCGCGTTGATTGCCCGTATGCGCTCGGAAGGGCGCGCTATGACCACGGATGTCAGACGGCAGATGGCACAGGAAGCCCAAATCAAGGCTGCCTTGCCGCAACAGGTTGCTAGAAAACAGGTCGCTCTTTTCAGTCTTGCCGTCTTAACCGGTCGTCCACCGGCAGAATTTCCGGCAGAAGTCGCGAATTGCGAAGAAGAGCCGATTTTGCGTCAACCAATACCGGTTGGTGATGGTGAAAGCCTGCTTAATCGTCGCCCCGATATTCGCAGTGCTGAATATCGCTTAAGATCAGCCACGGCTGAAATTGGCGTCGCTATGGGTGAAATGTGGCCTAAAATTACTCTAGGCGCCACCGCAGGCTCAACCGGTATGGCCAGCCATATGTTCGGTGGTCATACCAGAGAATTTAACTTGGGGCCGGGTCTTAGCTGGCAGGTGCCTAACCGAAATCGGGCGCGCGCTGAAATTTTGGCGGCCAAATCTGAAACCCGCATTGCTGCGGCTCAATTTGATCAGACTGTTTTAAATGCGCTGAAAGAAACCGAAGCCGCTCTTACAACCTATACCCATGATCTTGATCATCGGGCAGAGGTTGCCTTAGCCCGTGATCGCGCTGCGGCAGCGGATAAAGACATCCATCGTCTTTTCTCTCTTGGTCGTATCAATGCGTTACCCGTTCTCGATGCTGACCGGACGCTGTTACAATATGAGCAACAGCTCGTCTCTTCTGATGGCAAGATTTCAGATGATCAGATCAGAATCTTCTTGGCATTAGGTGGCGGTTGGTCACGGGATAAAGCCGAGATCGAACGCGAACAGAAGACGGGTACGGCGCCGTCACCTCGAATTGTCAAAGCGAAGGGTATCATCCAGCAAATTGGCGATATTACGGGTATTCGTGCTGAAATTGGCAAGGGTGGCGACTTATCTCACGAGAAGGACGCTCATACCAATAACAGCAACAAAGCACCGGAACCGGTTCAGCCCCCGAAACCTCTGACCAATACGCAAGGGGTTCTCAATGAAGAGGGCGAATTGGAAAGACCAAAAGAATAGTCATTATTCTTTCAAGTTATTTCGCCTAACAACAAAGAAAGCCTGCCATGAAAATGGCAGGCTTTCTTTTATCAATAAGACTCTATTCGAAAACTGATAGGATTTTCGGCCTAAACAGAACAAGATCACGCAGGAATGGCGACTTTCAAAGCCTTGGTTGAAATTTCTATCGTTGCAGGGGTGCATCCTCTTGCATCGCCATCGCTTTGTATTGGAATTCTTGTATTAGCCTCAATCTTTACCTTTTCAGCCTTCACAATCTTGATATGCTTACAATCAGCAATCTTCCCCATAAAAAAAGCGGCAACCGCATAAAGATAGCTCATTTTGCTAGGCGACTGAAATAACAGGACAGAAAAGGCTTTTTCTTTCTGTTTTGACCAAGGCAGCAATCTATAATTTCCAGCATAGAAAGCGCCTTTTGAAATAATGACAGCCGTTGCCTTCTCTGTTGCGCGTCCCTCTATTGATACCAACATTTCATAAAAGGGATATTGCCAGAGAGAGCGTATCGTCTGGAACAGATAGGCTGTTTTACCGATCATCCGCTTTAATCGAGATGAAATATGGTGAACAATATGGGCATCTATGCCGATGCCAATCATTTGGATTGAAAGACTTCGTTTCCCGTCATTAAAAAGACAAGCAGGCCAAAGCCTTACCCAATGCCCTTTGATAATATCAGCGGCATTTTGAATCTCATTAAAAGCTATGGATAATTCATGGGCAAAGACATTGGCTGTCCCAATAGGAAGCACGCAAAGAATAACGCCTGAACCGACAATACCCTCTGCCACTTCAGCAATCGTTCCATCACCACCAGCGGCGACAATATGGGTGTATTCTCCAGAATCCGCTAACTCTCTCGCTAATTCAGTCGCATGACCTTGGAAACGGGTTTTTTTTACCAGAACTTCGCAGTTTGCCTTTTCGAGATAATCAACAAAACGCTGCACGGAATGATGCCGTCTTTTCCCTGCGGTTGGATTAACAATAACCGCAATCCGTTGATTAACCATTGATGACGTTACTCCGTTTTGACGGTTTCAATAACGCCCGCTTTTTCTTATCAAAAGCAATTTTCATCATTTTGTGGAATATAATCCCGATGGGTTATCTCTTTCCACAAAAGTTAAATTTTAAGATTATTGAGAGGTTTTGCTAAAAGACCTTAATCCGTCACACTATCCAGAATAAAAAATGCAAAAAGCTGTTCACTATTTCTATCTCAAAAATAGTGATTTTGTTTCAAATAAGATCACAAGCTATCTCTGCTTATAAAAGACCTATGCTATGAAAGCTCTGGCATTTTTTATTCGCAAAAATAAGATGATCCAATAATTTTATACCGGCCATACGCGTTACAAGGGCTAATCTTTTTGTTGTATCCCTATCCATATAGCTAGGCGTAGGGTCACCACTTGGGTGATTATGAGCCAGAATAAGACTATCAGCACTCAAAATAATGGCATGTCTCAAAATATTCCGGATGTCCAAATAGGATGCCAGGCAGTCGCCGACATTTTCTCCGATAACAGCAAGAATATTACCTTCGGCGGTCAGATAAGCGATATAAATCTGTTCAATATCTAACCCAACGAAGCGCCACTTAAACAAATCGATCGCATCTTCAAGGCACCGGACGCATCCTTGATAACGCTTCATAATATGCCGATCGTCAATGGCAAATGAAAGTTTCATAATGTCTAATTTATTATGTCTAATTTATTGGTCTTCTTAAAAAATTTGCTAGTAGGATACTATCCATTTTGGAAATCTTTTTAACAAAATGACGAAAGATAATGTTTTTTATTTTTAAGCGCTGCATTTATGCAGCATTTTTTGCTTCATAATGGATTTTTTCGGAACCTAGGATGAATGATAAATTAAAAAATACATGGCCACGGCTATGGCTTATGACAGACGAACGGTTCGGTGATGGTCTGCTAGAGGCCGTAAAAAAACTACCGCAAGGTAGTGGCATTGTATTTCGTCATTATCGCTTGCCCTTCAAAATTCGAAAAAATTTGTTCGAAAAAATTCAACGCATAGCGAAGAAACGAAAACTCGTTTTATTTCTGGCTGGTTCGGCTCGTCTTGCTGCGGCATGGAAAGCGGATGGTGTCCATGGCCGTTTTTCCAGTCAGAGAACTGCACGCCCCTTACTCCGCAGTCAGGCCGTCCATAACAGGCGCGATAGCATTATGTGCCGCAAGGTTGATTTCGTCTTTTTATCTCCCCTTTTTTCAACCCGTTCCCATCCCGGAAAGCCGTTTTTGGGACGTGTAAAATTTCTTCAGCTTAAACGCTCAATTCGACAAAAAGTCTTTGCCTTAGGGGGAATTAACGCCAAAACTATTCGGGCTTTACCCGCATGTGATGGTTTTTCGGGTATTGATATCTGGCAAGATGACCAATTTCGCCATCATCGCTTATGGTCTTTTTGGGCGAACCAGCAACGCTAATATTCTGCCCTTGTTATCCAGATTATTTTCCAAAAACCCGAAGGCTTTCTGTATAAAAAGCGAAAACAGCCCCTTCCTTAAAAAAGGAAAGGGCTGTTTTTTACATTTAGGCTGACACTGAATCTTCAGTTTTAAAGATCAGATGGCTGTCGCCTTCATCGACATCGACCGTCTGACCATCACGAATAGTGCCTTTCAACAAATCTTCAGCCAAAGGATCCTGAAGATATTTCTGAACAGCACGCCGTAACGGACGCGCACCATAGACCGGATCATAACCGACCCGTCCTAACCAAGCCCGTGCCTTGTCGCTCAATTTCAAAGTGATCTTCCGATCCGCCAGCAAGCGGCAAAGATGCTGAACCTGAATATCGACAATCGGGCCCATATGGCTCTGACCCAAGCGGTGGAACAGGATGATTTCATCAAGCCGGTTCAAAAATTCTGGTCGGAAATGCGCTCTCACGACTTCCATAACCTTCGGCTCGACACTTTCAACGGGTTCATCCTCGCCCAAATTGGCTAGATATTGTGCCCCTAAATTGGACGTCAGAATGATAAGCGTATTGGAAAAATCAACTGTCCGACCCTGACCATCTGTCAGACGACCATCATCCAAGACCTGCAACAGGATATTGAAAACATCCTGATGCGCTTTTTCGACTTCATCAAACAGGATGACCTGATAAGGCCGCCGCCGCACGGCTTCTGTCAAAACGCCGCCTTCTTCATAGCCGACATATCCGGGAGGCGCACCGATCAAGCGAGCAACCGCATGTTTCTCCATATATTCAGACATATCGATACGAACCATCGCTCGATCATCGTCAAACAGGAAACTGGCCAAAGCCTTGGTTAACTCGGTTTTACCGACACCGGTCGGGCCCAAAAACAGGAAGGAACCTATCGGACGACTTGGGTCTTGCAAACCAGCACGGGCGCGCCGAACAGCTCGGCTGACCGCTTTGACCGCATCTTCCTGACCGATAACGCGTTTACCCAGCCAATCTTCCATATGGATGAGTTTTTCACGTTCGCCTTCCAGCATTTTATCAACCGGAATACCCGTCCAACGCGATACGATAGAAGCAATATCCTGGCTGGTCACTTCTTCGCGCAACATCGCCCCTTGGGCAGCATTCTGGGCATCCGCCAACTGTTTTTCCAGCTGAGGAATAATACCATAGCTGATTTCACCCGCTTTGGTGAGGTCGCCTGACCGTTCAGCCTGCTCCAAAGCAATACGTGCCTGATCCAGCTTTTCTTTCAAGCGGGCTTCCGCTTTGATTTTATCCTGCTCGTTTTTCCAACGTGTCGTCAATTCGGAAGATTGCTGTTCGAGATCACTTAAATCATGCTCAAGCGTCGCCAAACGATCGCGGGAAGCATCGTCATTTTCTTTTAATAACGCTTCGCGTTCAATCTTGAGCTGAATAATCCGACGATCAAGATTTTCGATTTCTTCCGGTTTGGAATCGACCTCCATTCTTAAACGGCTGGCGGCTTCATCAACAAGGTCGATGGCTTTGTCTGGTAAAAAGCGATTGGTGATATAGCGATTGGATAAAGTCGCTGCCGATACCAACGCGGCATCGGTAATACGAACCCCATGATGGGCTTCATATTTTTCTTTCAACCCACGCAAAATCGAAATCGTGTCTTCAACCGTTGGCTCACCAACATAAACCGGCTGAAAACGCCGCTGTAGGGCAGGGTCTTTTTCGACATATTTCTGATATTCGGCAAGGGTTGTCGCACCGATACAATGCAGCTCACCACGCGCCAAAGCTGGTTTCAGCAGGTTACCCGCATCCATCGCCCCATCGGATTTACCCGCCCCGATCAGGGTATGCATTTCGTCGATGAAAAGGATGATCTGACCATCCGATTGTTTAACTTCGTCGAGAACACCCTTCAGACGTTCTTCGAATTCACCGCGATATTTGGCACCTGCAATCAGGGAACCCATATCAAGCCCCATCAAAACGCGGTCGCGCAGGCCTTCCGGCACATCGCCATTTACAATCCGCAATGCCAAACCTTCGACAATCGCGGTTTTACCCACCCCTGGTTCACCTATCAGAACCGGATTATTTTTGGTTCGACGTGCCAAAATCTGGATAGTGCGGCGGATTTCTTCATCACGACCGATCACCGGATCCAACTTGCCTTCACGGGCGGCGGCTGTCAGATCACGAGCGAATTTTTTCAAGGCGTCATAACGGTCTTCGGCGGTTGCGGTGTCGGCGGTTCGTCCCGAACGCAATTCATTGATAGCCGTATTCAACGCTTCGGCTTTCAATCCTGAATCTTTGAGGATTTTTCCAACCTGCGTTTCCGGCATCAATGTCATTGCCAAAAGCAATCTTTCAACCGTGACATAGGAATCACCGGCTTTTGTTGCAATCTGCTCGGCCTGATCCAAAAGACGGACAGTATCGTTATCCAATCCCGGCGGTGTATTGGCACCACTACCCGAGACAGATGGAATCTTGGCCAAAGCCGCATCGGTATCACGGACAGCTATCATGGGATCGCCACCGGCGCGACGAATAAGGCCGGATGCCATCCCTTGATCATCTTCCAACAAGGCTTTTAATAGATGTTCAGGCGCAATTCTCTGGTGATTGAGACGAATCGCCACCGTTTGCGCTGATTGAATAAAGCCCTTTGCTCGATCTGTTAATTTCTCAAAATTCATAATGACCGTCTCCTGACTTAACAGGCAAGATGGGGGCGATATTCGACATCTCAAGTATTCAGATGTAAAAATTTACGATTTCATTTGATGGATATTGTCTGAATATAAAAAACATGGTTTTATTATAAATCGACATAAAAATTACTTATTATTTTGTTTTATTTATATTTTCTTCTTTAATAGGGGCGGATGGGTGAAAAAACTAACGCGTATTCTGGCATGCTGTATTCTGTCTTCAACTCTGCTAACGCCTCCTGTTATCATGGCGCATCCCCCCATCAAGAAAGCTGAAAACACTTCAGCATTGTTACAATCACTGGCAAAACAGATTAACTTACCATGGCAAAGTTTTACGCTGCCCAATGGGCTTAGGGTGCTGGTGCATACCGATCATAAAGCCCCTGTAGTCGGTGTTTCGGTCTGGTATCATGTCGGTTCCAAAGACGAGCCCAAGGGCAAGACCGGCTTCGCGCATCTTTTTGAACATTTAATGTTTGAAGGGTCGCAAAATATCCAAGGCAGCTTCTGGAAGCCTTTGCGGGAAACAGGTGCAACGGACAGCAACGGCACAACCAATTTTGACCGCACCAATTATTACGAAACAGTTCCGACCTCTGCGCTTGATCGGGTGCTTTACATGGAAAGCGACCGTATGGGCTATCTCCTGCAAGGCATGACGCAGGAAAAGCTCGATAACCAACGCGCCGTTGTCCAAAATGAAAAGAGACAAAAAGACAATCGCCCCTATAGCACTGTCGGCTATGCGATAACACAAGCGCTTGTGCCCGAAGGTCATCCTTATCATCACGATACGATTGGCTCGATGGAAGACCTTGATGCGGCCAGCTTAGACACAGTGAAAGATTGGTTCCGCGAGAATTACGGGCCCAATAATGCCGTTTTGGTTTTGGCTGGTGATATTGACATTGATAAAGCCAAGACAATGGTAAACCATTATTTCGGTGCTATTCCGCGTGGTCGCGATATTGTTCATCCAGAAACGCCGATTTGGACTTTACCCACCCGTAAAGACGAAGTGATAACGGACAAGGTTGCCCTGTCGAAAATTTATCGGGCATGGAGCATCCCTAGCTATAATAACCCTGACTCCATTCCTTTAGATCTCAGTGCGGCGGTTCTAGGCGGTCTAGCCTCTTCTCGTCTTGATCAAATTTTGGTGCATCAAGAGCAGCTTGCCGTCAATGTCAGCGCCACCACCCAAAGTTTTGAAGGGCAGGGGCGCTTTCTCGTCTCGGTCACGGTAAAACCGGGGGTAAACCCGCAATATGTGTCGCAACGCTTGGATAAAATCTTGGCAGAGTATCTTGAAAAAGGCGCGACCCAAGATGAAGTCAATCGGGCAGCGATGGATGTTCTTTCAGAAAGCGTCGCGGAATCTGTCAGCGCTCAAGGTCCCATTCTGGCTCAGGGGCTGCTCTATGCAAAAGACCCCGATTATTACAAAAAAGCGCTCTATGCTGTCGCAACCAGCACAGCGGAAGCGGTTCAAAAGTCCACACAAAAATGGCTTTCCCGTCCCGTTTATGCTCTGACAGTTTTACCCGGCGAACGCCAAGCCTATCAGGAAAGCCAATCGGGTAAATCCACTCCGAAAACTGACAATAATCTGATCCTTCCAACAGCGCCCCAGCCAGCCTCTTCCGAAATAGCTTCACCCCGAGAAGCCTTGCCTGCAGTTGGAAAAGTCCCTGATGTTCGCTTCCCAACGATTACCCATAGCCAGCTTAAAAACGGTATCGCTGTCAGCTATGCGCAACGTCCAGCGGTGCCTTTAACGACTGTTTTAATCAGCTTTGATGGCGGTATTACGGCCGATACGGCCTTACCGGGGACAGAGAGTCTGATGCTCTCCATGCTGACCGAAGGGACAAAAGAGAAAGACGTTATCGAGTTATCCAAAGAGAAAGAACGCCTTGGTGCCGTCATCAGCTTCGGGGCAGGGGATGATTACAGCTCAATGACCTTTCTAAGCCCCAGTGTGACCTTCCGTCAGACAACGGGATTAGCTTCGGAAATGCTGTTCGGCTCGACTTTTCCTGAAAAGGAATTGGCAAGACTAAAGGCCTCGACCTTAGCGAATATGGCAGCCAGCCGCCAATCTCCGGCATGGCTCGCAACCCGTGCGCTCCGTCAAAATCTCTATGGTGAAGGCCATCCCTATCGCCATCTGGTAACCGAAGAAAATATCCAAAAGATAACGCGCCAGAATTTGCTTGATTTCAGACAAAAATGGATAAGGCCTTACAAAGCCCATATATTTATTGTTTCCGATCAATCTTTGGATCAGATTTTGCCCGTCCTGAATAATGTTTTCGGGCATTGGCAGATACCCAATGATGCTGGAGAATTGAAGCCAACCTCCACAGCCAAAGCTGGACATTTATCTGATATTTTGTTGATTAACCGCCCACAATCACCGCAATCTGTCATTATGGCGGCAAGCGTGCTTCCTCTGAAAGAGAAGGAAGATCAGGATACGCTGTTTAATCTTGATGTCGCTAACAGTATTCTCGGAGGCAATTTCCTGTCTCGCCTGAATATGGATTTGCGACAGAATAAAGGTTGGAGCTACGGCGTAGGTAGCCAAATCAATGCCAGAACTTTGTCTTCGGAATTTTCGCTCGCAGCCCCCGTGCAAACCAACCAGACGGCGGCGTCAATCAATGCCATTCAAGAGGATATAAATCATTTCCTGACGGATAAAGGCATAACCGATGCGGAATTACGGGAAACGGTCACCGGTATTATCAACCGGACACCGGCCGCTTATGAAAAAAGCAGTAATATTTTGGGCGGAATGGTTGATCTCGCACTTATGAATCGACCGGACAATTATTATGATACGCTTAATCAGCGATATCGCGCTTTAACCCCTTCAGAATTGGATAAAACTGCACGGCAATGGTTAAGCAGTCAGGCTTTGTCATGGGTTGTTGTCGGGGATGCCAATCTGGTCAAACCTCAGCTCGAGAAAAGAGGCCTTTCCGTAGAACAGGTGGAAAGCGATAAAATAAAATAAGATATTTATACTATAAATATTGATAACAAAATAATGCAAAGAGTGTTTGACATTGAAAAGAGGCTGTTGTTTCCTCGGCGCTACGTCCTGTTGTCACGGTCTTTTCTCAATAGATAGCGAGGAGTTTTTCATGGGGGTTAATCATCGTTGGCTGGCAGCGGCGGCCTTGGCCGCAACCGCTCTCAGCCCAATAACGTCGAATGCGGCAAAACCGACGGCTGACCATAACAAAAATACGGCAGTGCCTCTTTCAACTTTGGCCGATCAGATCAGCCTTTCATGGCAAAAATTTACTTTGCCAAATGGTTTGCAGGTCATTGTTCATGCCGATCATAAATCGCCGATTGTCGCGGTTTCGGTCTGGTATCATATCGGTTCCAAAGATGAACCGGCGGGCAAAACCGGTTTTGCGCATCTTTTCGAACATCTGATGTTTAATGGCTCCGAAAATGCGCCCAGCGGTGTTTTCGAACCTTTGCGTCAGGCGGGCGCAACCGATGACAACGGCACAACATGGTTTGACCGCACCAATTATTTTGAAACGGTGCCAACGCCTGCTCTTGATCTGGCCTTGTTCCTCGAAAGTGACCGGATGGGGCATCTTTTGGGCGGTATTACCCAACAAAAGCTCGATAATCAGCGCGGCGTTGTCCAAAATGAAAAACGCCAGGGCGATAACCAGCCTTATGGTTTGGTGCAATATGCTCAGACAGAAGCCTTGTCACCAGAAGGCCATCCTTATCATCATACTACCATCGGCTCGATGGAAGACCTCGATGCTGCCAGCTTGGATACGGTGAAAGATTGGTTCCGTCAGAATTACGGGCCCAACAATGCCGTTCTGGTTCTGGCCGGTGACATTGACATTGATAAAGCTAAAACGCTGGTTACCCGTTATTTTGGTGATATTCCTCGGGGTCGCGATGTTGTTCATCCGGCTGCCCCGATCTGGACATTGCCAGCTAGAAAAGACGAAGTTTTAACCGATAATGTCGCGCTGGCGCGCCTTTATCGCACATGGACGGTGCCAGGTTTTGCCAGTTCCGAATTGCCGGATCTTCATATCGCGGCACAGGTGCTAGGGGGGCTGGCATCTTCTCGCCTTGATCAAATTCTGGTGCGGCAGGAACAATTAGCGGTCAGCGTTGCCGCTGAATTAGAGCCTTTTGAAAATCAAAGCCGCTTTGAAATCACTGTAGATGTAAAACCGGGCGTAAACCCGCAATATGTCTCGCAACGGCTAGATAAAATCCTGAATGACTTTATCAATCAGGGACCGACTGCCGATGAAGTCAAACGGGCTGCCACGCAAACGATGGTTTCTGAAATCGCAGGGTTAGAAACCGTTGGCGGTTTCAGTGGTCAGGCACCCACGCTGGCCGAAGGCCTGCTTTATGCCAATGATCCCAATCATTATAAAAAAGAATTAGTGTCTTTGGCCACGGCCACCCCAGCCAGCGTTACGGCAACCATGAAAAAATGGCTTTCTCGTCCGGTTTATGCTCTGACCGTTCTTCCGGGAGAAAGAAAAGCCTATCAGGAATCACAAAAGGGCGGTCATTCGGGTAATGACCAGATTGCTATCAAGCCGATTCCAACCGCCGCTCCAACGCCAGAAATGGTTGCTGCGGCTGAAAAAACGACTTCGGCAGGTATTGATCGCTCTCATTTGCCAGAAATCGGGACTATTCCTGATCTGAAATTCCCGACAATCGAGCATGCCAAATTAAGTAATGGGGTAGAAGTCAGCTATGCCCAGCGCTCTGCTGTGCCGTTGACGCGGATTGCCTTTAACTTTGATGCGGGTAATGCCGCTGATCTGAAGGATTTGCGCGGGACAGAAAGTCTGATGCTTTCTATGCTGACAGAAGGCACGCCGGGCAAAAATGCGATTGAATTGGCTGTCGATCGTGAAAGATTGGGCGCCACTATCGCTTTTGATAGCGATGCCGACCGCACCAATATGCTCTTGCGGAGCCCAACTCCCAATATCGGGGCAACGCTCTCTCTGGCATCACAGATGCTGTTATCACCCGCTTTCCCAGATAAAGAGCTGGAACGCGTCCGGTCAGAACAGCTTGCCACCATCGCTATGGAGCATAGTTCTCCGGCACCCTTAGCCGCGCGTGTGATTGGCCCCAATATTTATGGTGAAAACCATCCTTATGCCCATGTCTTGTCGCCTTCTGGAACGGAAGATTCTGTTAAAAAGATTACCAAGGCAGATATCATCCGCTTTAAAAACCAGTGGTTGCGCCCTGATAAAGCTCATATTTTCATTGTTTCCGACCAACCGCTTTCTGCCATTTTGCCTCTGCTGAATACGCGTTTCGGTCATTGGCAAAATCCGAAAGAAGAAGCGGGTGTCAAAGAAATCAATGCAGCACCGGTGCCTCAGAAGTCGGGTATCCTTTTGGTCAATCGACCAAATTCTCCACAATCGCTTATCTTGGCAGGTTCGGCGCTTCCTCTGAAAGGGCAAGCGGATGATGCTACGTTATTCGATTTAACGGTGGCGAATGATATTCTGGGCGGCCAATTTTTGGCACGACTGAATATGGATCTGCGCGAAAGCAAAGGTTGGAGCTATGGCGTCCACAGCCGTATCTACCGGATGGTCGGGCCTTCTGCCTTTATGATCCGCGCCCCTGTTCAAACGAACCAAACCGGTCCTTCTGTTTCTGCCTTAAAAGCGGATACGGTCAGCTTCCTGACCGATCAAGGCATTACGGCCAAGGAACTGGAAGGTACCCTTACAGGTGATATCCGCCAGCTTCCGGGTAGTTTTGAAAGCGGCGATGATGTCCTAAGCGGTATGATGACTTTAAATAGATTCGGGCGTTCCGATAACTATTTTGATACTCTCGCCAGCCGCTATCGTGGCCTGAATGCGGCGACTTTGGATACAACCGCACGGCGTTGGCTCGATGTTAATAAATTCTTATGGGTCGTGGTCGGCGATGCTAATGTGGTTAAACCACAATTGGAAAAAACAGGCCTTCCGATCGAAACCATGTCAGCCGATGATGTAAAATAATCGGATTGATACTCTAGTTATAAAAAAAGGTGGTTCGTTAAGAACCACCTTTTTTATTATCTGACTTTTTAAAACATCAGATAATTCGTTTAATCAATTTGGTCACATGCCCCATTTTTCGTCCCGGTTTGGCGGTACCTTTGCCGTAAACATGCAGATAGTTATTCCGGCGAGAGAGAATTTTTTCCCATGTATTGACCTGCGCCCCGATCAAATTTTTCATCTCGACTCTTTCCGCCGTCAAAGCGGTTGAGCCCAAGGGCAAACCACAAACGGCACGAATGTGATTTTCAAATTGGGAGGTTTCTGCGCCTTCAATCGTCCAATGACCGCTATTATGAACACGCGGAGCCATCTCGTTAAAGATCGGGCCAAATTGGGTCGCAAAAAATTCAACGGCCAGAACACCGACATAATTCAAGGAATCGGCAATTCTTTGCGTGGCCTTAATCGCGGCATCTGCCTGCTGTAAAATGAAGTCATTCGCCGGTACGACCGAATGATCCAAGATACCATTATTGTGGGTATTGGCTGGAATATCCCAAGTCAAAAACTGACCTTTAATATCACGAACAGCTAAAACAGAAAATTCATGCTCGAATTTGACCATGCCTTCAAGAATGGCTTCTTTACAAGAAAGCTCACTCCATATTTCGGCCAAATGGGAATCGGTTGCTTTTTTAACAACCATTTGCCCGCGACCGTCATAGCCTTGAGTGCGCTGCTTCAAGATAGACGGAATACCTAATTCCAAAAGGGCATAGGATAATTCACGGAGCGAGCTCACAGGCCGAAAGGGCGCAGGCCGTATCTTCAAATCTGACGCATAATTCTTTTCGGTCAGACGATCCTGCGCTACATTCAAGGCTTGGGGTGGTGGATAAACCGCAACCCGCTTGGCAATTTCGACTAACGGCGCGGCTGGAATATTTTCAAACTCATAGGTGATAACATCAACCGAGGCCGCAAATTCTTTCAGTTTCTCGCCGTCATCATATGCACCGACGAAACTTTTAGCAGCCACGACATTGGCTGGCCCCGATTGATTGGGGGCATAGACATGACAGAAATATCCCAATTGCGTCGCCGCAATCGCCATCATCTGACCTAACTGGCCATTACCAATAATGCCAATTTTAGAACCGGGCGGAAGTGTCTGGGTCATAAAGAAGAGATCCTTGGCAGAGTATCTGGCTGATCCTGAACATCAGCCGTTTGACGCTGCCGCCACTGATCCAACCTTTCGGCCAGATCATCATCATTATTGGCAAGTATGGCAGCAGAAAGAAGAGCCGCATTGATAGCACCTGCGCGGCCAATCGCAAGGGTTCCAACCGGAATTCCGGCGGGCATCTGAACAATAGAAAGCAAGCTATCCATGCCGTTTAGGGCTTTTGATTGCACCGGCACCCCGAAAACAGGCAATCTTGTAATAGCCGCGGACATGCCCGGCAAATGTGCCGCCCCACCAGCACCCGCAATAACGGCTTTAAACCCTTTTGAAACCAGCGAACCGACATAGTCATATAACCGTTTCGGGGTTCTATGCGCTGAAATGATACGCGTTTCATACGGAATTTGAAGGGCAGATAAAACATCTGCCGCATGATGCATGGTTTCCCAATCGGATTGACTGCCCATAATCAAGGCAATGATCGGGGCAGGGCTAGATTCGTCTATAGAGGGGGGCTGGTTGTTCATATATTTTTCCGGCTCTCAATTGGAACGTGCAGGCAAATAATGATAAATCCTGTGAAATTTGAATAGACGCTCTACGGTAAGATGCGAAAAGCGGCAATTCCTGATATCAAAATTGTTGTCTTATATTCCGATAAAAAAGCGAATAGCTAGATGGATAAGCCATTTTCTCTTGAGGGATTTGACTTATTATATCGATAATAGTTCTTTCTCGTGAAAGAGAAGGGCTTCTCCTTCCTATGGTCGAACAAGGCAATAGCGTGTCAACAGAGTCAGATTCCAGAATTGTGTCCGATAGCGAGGCTAAGGGAATAGTCAAACGCCTGCCGCCTAAATTAGCCGCCTATATTTCGCTTGCCCGCGCGGATCGACCTATTGGGGTTTGGCTACTTTTCTGGCCGGGGGCGGCGGCTGTCGCTTTGGCAGGTGGCCTTCTCTCACATTGGTTTTTACTACCCGCTTTCTTTATCGGGGCTTTTGTGATGCGTTCAGCCGGATGCGTTTATAATGACATCGTTGACCGCGATCTTGATAAAAAAGTTGCTCGAACCCGAAACCGTCCACTAGCTTCCGGCTTTATTTCAGTCAAAGCGGCTTGTCTCTTTATCGCTTTTCTTTGCCTGATCGGATTGGGCTGCTTGACCTTTTTCAATCCCATAGCCCGTTTTACAGCGATCGCTAGCCTAGCCTTAGTGGCAGCTTATCCCTTCATGAAACGGATAAGCTGGTGGCCTCAGGCTTGGCTTGGTCTTGTTTTTAGCTGGGCGGCTTTGGTTGGAAGCGTTGCCATTTGGGATCGTTTCGAATGGCCGGGTATTTTTCTTTATGGCGGTTGTATCTTCTGGGTAATCGGTTTTGATACTGTTTACGCTATTCAAGATATTGAAGACGATGCCTTGGCCGGTATCAAATCCTCGGCAAGGGCATTAAAAAGTCATTTGCGTCTTGGGGTTAGTTTGTTTTTTGTTTTAGCTGTTTTGGGATGGGGCGCGGCTATCTGGTTCACGCGTCCCCAGCCTTTAGTTTTACTAACGTTATTGCCTGTAGTCCTGCATTTCATCTGGCAAATGACAACATTGGATGTCAATGACGGGCAAAATGCTCTGATGCGTTTCCGTTCCAATCGTCAGATTGGCTTCTTGCTTTTCTTGGCTTGTGCAACCATCGGTATGGCTAATAATTTTTCGGTATATTGATGCCGCGATAGAACGCGATCGGGCAATCCTTTGTCGTTATCTATAACACGTCGGGGCGGGGGCTTTTAGTCGTTATGGCCGTTTGGAAAGCCATGGCTGTATCCGACTTAAACATCTGGTCGCTTTAGGAAAACGCTGGTTGGCGACTGATCTGGCATGGATAGGTGACCGCCTTCGGAGTGAAATTGATAAAAATGAAACCGAACGCGTCCATCTGAAACAACCTGCTGCGGTTTTTCTGTTTTATTGGATAGCTTTTGGTAATGGTGAAAATGCCCCATAAAGCCTTTATATGATGTCGGAACTGACATTTCCTCACTCTTGCGACGTATAAGGCTGGCTGCAAAATCTAACTTAAAATGATTAAACGATAATCTCTTCATAGATAAAAATTTCTTGGCTAACCAAGAGAGAAAA
The DNA here is from genome assembly GCF_000175255.2 of Zymomonas mobilis subsp. mobilis ATCC 10988. Lineage (NCBI taxonomy): Bacteria > Pseudomonadati > Pseudomonadota > Alphaproteobacteria > Sphingomonadales > Zymomonadaceae > Zymomonas > Zymomonas mobilis. Next base: position 1,966,081 of record NC_017262.1, read on the forward strand.
CAGCCTAGGATCACGACGAAATGGATAAGGATTGAAGGCCATTTATTCTTTCAATACCCTCCCTCAAAAACAACATAAAAAAAGAGGCTTCCCCTTTTCGGGAAAGCCTCTTTTCTCTTTTTAAGATGCTAACTCTAGCGATTAGCTACGAGCAACGGCACGAACACCACGCATCTGCGGACGACGCGGACGACGCGGACGTTCACCACCGCGATCACCACGATCATCACCTTTACCATGAGAGTGGTTGAAACCCGGTTTTGCACCGCCGCCAAAGCGACCGCGACCACCGCCACGACCACCGCGACCATCTCTGCCATCCCGTTCTGGACGCATCGGAGCCGGATGCGGCAGCAATTCTTTTTCCATGACAAAGTTTTCAGGCAGCGGCAAAATCTGCAATTTGACACGAGTCAAACGTTCGATAGAGCGCAAGTAAGAGCGTTCGTCATTGGCAATAAAGCTGATAGCCTGACCATCACGACCAGCACGAGCAGTGCGGCCAATACGATGGACATATTGTTCGGCGACATTCGGCAATTCGTAATTGAAGACATGGCTGACACCCGGAACGTCAATACCACGGGCAGCAATATCGGTGGCCACCAGAATTTTTAACCGGCCATTACGGAAGGCATTCAAAGCGCGTTCACGCTGCGGCTGGCTTTTGTTACCATGAATGGCGGCAGCAGGCAGACCAGCGGCTTCCAAATGGCGAACCACTCTATCGGCACCATGCTTCGTACGGGTAAAGACCAAAGCCCGATCAAGGCCAGGGGTATTTTTCAGCGTAATCGTCAACAAAGCCTGTTTTTCAGACTGGTTAACGAAAATACCGAATTGCTCAACCCGTTCAGCCGTTGAAGACTGGGGCGCAACCGAAACGGTTACCGGATCAGACAAGAACTGACTGCTCAATTCCTGAATCGTTTTTGGCATCGTAGCCGAGAAGAACAAAGTCTGGCGGTTCTTCGGCAGCAATTTGTCAATGCGGCGCAACGCATGGATAAAACCAAGATCCAGCATCTGGTCGGCTTCGTCCAAGACGAAAACTTCGACGTCTTTTAAGACAAGCGCGCGCTGGTCGATCAAATCCAGCAAGCGACCGGGTGTTGCAACCAAAATATCGGTGCCACGATCCAGCATTCTCATCTGACGACCAATAGGAACGCCACCAAATACGGCATTAACCGACATACGCAGATGACGGGTATAGTCATTGCAAGCGCGGGCAATCTGGCTGGCCAGTTCGCGCGTCGGTGATAAAATCAGCATACGGCAACCACGCTGAGGCCGTGCCTGCGGGTTGGTTGCGAGATAATGAATAGAAGGCAGAGCAAAGGCTGCGGTTTTACCGGTGCCGGTCTGGGCGATACCGCAAAGATCCTTGCCTTCTAATAAATGGGGGATAGCTTGTGCCTGAATCGGGGTCGGCTTACTATAACCGAGACCATCCAGAGCCTGCACAAGTGACGAGTCGAGACCAAGGGTTTTGAACGAAACAGATGTTTCCGTCATAAAAGGCTTTCCGTTTTTGAAATAGGCGCGATGAAGCGCACTAAGAGACGAGTTAAAACTCGTTTAAGACCTGAAAATACAGGCTTGCGTGAACGGGAAAGCCTGCTGCTATTAGGCATCTAAAGAGGAATACTTGGCAACGCACCATAGTGAGGAAGGCTTTTTATGACTTCCGAAATGACAAAAATAGATGTCAGATATTATGTGCGGTGGAACACGCAAATTCCGTGCATATGCCCGTTTAGTCTCGCGGACACAGATGCTTATCCGTTAATAATGACCATAGGACAGAAGAAAGGCAAGGCTTTTCCTCATTGCCGAATAAAATATTATTATATTATCGCCAAAAAGGACAATTATTGAAAGAAATCGAAGATATCATTCAAAAAACCATAAAAAGGCAACATAAATAATCTTGATTGGAAGGCGTGGTTTCACCAAATAAGAAACATGCTGATCGAGACAGAAAAGACGCCGAATCCGGCTACCCTTAAATTTTTGCTTCACCGTCCCGTAATGGAACGTGAATCCCGTTATTTTGTCAATAAAGAGGAAGCCGCTGATTCGCCTTTGGCCGTAGCGCTTTTTGACTTGCAGCATGTGACGGCTGTTTTCTACGGACGGGATTTTATTTCCGTCACCCTCGATTCACCTTCATTATGGTCTAACCTCGAATCCAAGATCATTATGATCATTTCGGATCATTTCGATAATGACATTCCGTTATTGGTAGAAAATTCCGAAAAGAATGAAACAAAAGATCATGATGAAGAAGATGACGTCATTCTTCAGATCAAAGATCTGATCGATAGCCGCGTTCGTCCGGCTGTTGCTCGTGATGGGGGGGATATCGTTTTCCAGAAATTTGAAGACGGCATTGTCTATTTGTCGATGCGGGGCGCTTGCGCAGGTTGTCCTTCTTCTGTTGCGACCCTGAAACAAGGGGTCGAGACCTTGCTGAAACATTTTGTCCCTGAAATTAAAGAAGTTCGGGCGATTTAATGCAATTGGTCATTGATACAGCCACAGCGGCCTGTTCTGTTGCTTTGATAGAAGGCGACCGCGTCCTTGCCTGCGAGAAGGAAATTGTGGGTCGCGGTCACGCTGAAAAACTTTTGCCTATGGTCGCTGCTTTACCGGATCAAGGTCGCGCTGATAGTATCCTTGTTGATTGCGGGCCCGGCAGTTTTACCGGCATCCGCGTCGGGATTGCGGCTGCCCTGGCTTTAGGTTTGGGATGGGATATTCCTGTCTCTGGTTATGGCTCCTTAGATATTGTTGCGGCCTCGGCTTTCCGACGGCACAGCGATGTGTCGCAACTGACGGTTGCTTTTATTGGCGGTCATGGTGAATTGTTTATTCAGTCTTTTTCCTGCGATCGGCCTTCACTTCATTTGACCACCACCACAGAACTTCAATCCTTGCGACCCGAAGCCGCTGCTGCCTTAGTGCAAGACTCACTCGTGGTCGGTTCGGCGGCGGCCAATTTGATAAAGGTAAGAGGCTGGGGCGAATCGGAAGAGGCTTGGCCTTTTGCGGATGAAGCCCGCTTTTTAGAAAAAACAGCGACGACACTACCTGCTACGCCGATTTACGGCCGTTTGCCTGATGCGAAAATACCGTCATGATACAGTATCATGATGGCTGGGCGTTTGTAGATACAGGTGATTCTCTTCTCGATTATGTCATGGAAATCATGACGGATGCTTTTGACCCATTCTATGGCGAGGCGTGGAATCGTCATCAATGTAATAGCATTATGGGGTTACCGGGCGTTTATGCTCTTGTTGTAACAATAGAAGGGAAACCGGCGGGTTTCTTGTTATCTCGTACTGTTTTTGACGAGTGCGAGCTATTATTATTAGCAGTTAAACCGGAATTCCGCCGCGAAGGGGTCGCGACAGCCCTTTTTAAAAAGCTGATCGCCAAAGCCAAAATCGAAGATACTAAATATCTTCATCTTGAAGTCAGAGAAAAAAATCCGGCCTTAAACCTTTATTACCAGATTGGCTTTAGAGAGGTTGGCCGTCGAATCAATTATTATAAATCGTTAAATGGCGACTTATACAATGCGATAACTCTCCGCTTCATTGTTATTTAATATAAATCACCTAGAAGAAGTAATAATTTTAGTTGCATTTTCTATAGAATTTGTTCAATCATAAAGACCGTAAACGTTGGGAGATCAACCGAGATCTTTCCAAAGGTAAAAGCTTTAAAGCTTCTCTGGAAAGATAGAATATTCTCCCACTTTTTTCCTAAAAAAGGATTGTTCTATGAGCGATGACAATGCTTTGTCTGAAACTTTGATTACCTTAACGGCTGATATCGTTTCAGCCCATGTCAGCAACAACAGCGTTTCTGTTGCCGACGTTCCCCAGCTTATCCAGAATGTCCATCATGCACTTTCTGCTTTAAGCGAAGCTAACGCAGAACCGGAAGCACGGCCTGAACCCGCTGTCTCTGTCCGCGCCTCTGTTAAACCCGATTATATCATCTGCCTCGAAGACGGTAAGAAGCTGAAAATGCTGAAACGTCATCTTGCAACCCATTATCAGCTGACGCCGGAACAATACCGCGCTAAATGGAATTTGCCGGCAGATTATCCGATGGTCGCCCCGAATTACGCTGATCAGCGTCGTTCTTTGGCCAAAAAAATCGGTCTTGGTACCCAGCGTCGCAAACGCTAATAACCTGCTTTGATAAATAAAAAAGAACAAAGCATTACCACAAATGTGGCTTAATTCTCGCTATATATAGGGGCAACTCTATCCGTGGCGTTTATAAAAATCACAACGTCTGGGGGCGACGTATGATTTTAAATTGCCAAAGTAAGCGTGAATTTATAAAGAGAAATAGTTGGAGCCTGCGCCTTTAAACAGCGCAGATTTCTCTGATTTTTTACTGGGGTAATTCAAAATTTGACGGAGAAATGTTGTGCGGCAGATCAATATTGAAACGCTTTGTGCGCAAAAAGGTCTGCGGATAACAGGTCAAAGAAGGGTTATTGCTCAGGTTTTATCTGAAGCCGAAGATCATCCCGATGTCGAGTCTCTTTACGAACGGGCATCTGCGATTGATTCCGGTATTTCGATTGCTACCGTCTATCGTACCGTGCGCTTATTTGAAGAAGCCGGTATTCTTGAACGTCATGATTTTGGCGATGGCCGCGCGCGTTACGAGGCTTCCCCCGAAGATCATCACGATCATCTTATAGATGTGGAATCTGGAAAGATTATCGAATTTTCAGATGAAGACATGGAAAGCCTGCAAAAAATAATCGCCGAACGCTTGGGATATAAATTGGTCGATCACCGCTTGGAATTATACGGTGTCCCGTTGAATCGTTCGCCTAAATCATCGAAATAAAATAATGATCGGGTTTTAGTTATTTTGATGACGATTCCGTCGTGATTTTTAATAAAAGCACTAAAAAAGCGACAGACTTTTCAGCCTGTCGCCCTTCTTATCGCTTTTTAAAGCGCTGATTATTCTTCAGAGGCTTCAGCCGTCTGGCTGTTAAGCTGAATATAGCCTTGAATACCCATCCGTTCGATCAATTTTAACTGGGTATCAAGACCATCAGCATGGCCTTCCTCTTCTTTCAAGATAGACAAAAGAAGATCTCTTGTTCCGAAATCGCTATGCTTTTCACAGCATTGGATCGCTTCTTTATAGAGCGGAATTGCATCATCCACTTCCAAAGCTAAATCAGCTTTAATGATCTCTTCGACATTTTCGCCAATTCTAAGATGGCCAATATCCTGAAAATTCGGGAAGCCCTCTAAAAACAAAAGGCGCTTGGCCAATTTGTCGGCATGTTTCATTTCATCAATGGAATTTGACCGTTCCAGATCAGCGAGCTTGTCGATGCCCCAATCTTCAGCAATGCGATAATGCAGAAAATACTGATTGATAGATGTCAGTTCGCTTTTTAACAGCGTATTAAGATGGTCAATGACCTCTTTATGGCCCTTCATGGATGCTACCTTTTGCTTTTTACAACCCTAATTAGGATATAAACGAGGTAACAGCTATCAGGTTGCACAGATTCTCTTTATTCTGCGCGAAATCGGGCGTCTGATAATATTTTAAACAGTCTCTTCTTGTGCTTCTGCGATAACTTTTTGGACACATTTTCCGCATTTACCACAGCAGAATTTAACACCTATTTTTTTATAGGCTTGCCCCGGCGTGACCGCACCTTGTCGCACAGCAGCTTTGATCGCTTGATCGCTTACAGTGTTACAATGGCAAATAATCACTCTCAAACCCCTTTATCCTCGAATGGCTTAAAATCGCCTTCCTTCTTAGATATAACTCCCATGATAATGATAACAAGTATCAATATTAAATATAACAAAAATTAAAAGAGTGATGCTTAGAATAGCGGCTTGTTCCAAAAGGATGAGGCCTTAACCCGTAAAATAACGAGGGCTGCCCCCTATAATTTCCTTGATTGCCATCCTGAAAATAGAGGAAAAGGGCTAGAAAAGATCAGGCTATGTGCCGGAGGAAGCTGATGCACCCACTTTATAAAGCTGTTGCAACTTTAATGTATGAAGTTGCGAATGATTTACTTGTCCCGCGTTTCCGTCATTTATCAGAAAATGAAATCGCAGAGAAAGAACCCGGCGATTATGTGACGGTGGTCGATAAGGAATCAGAAAAGCGGATTACCGAGCAATTAGCCAAATTCTTGCCAGAGGCTTATATTGTGGGTGAGGAAGCAACCGCTGCCGATACGAGCTTGCTCAAAAATCTCAAAAAAGGCTTGGCTTGGACAGTGGATCCGCTGGATGGCACCGGTAATTATGCCGCTGGCCAAACGCCCTATGCCATGATGATCGCGCTATTAGGCGATGGTGAGCCACAGGCCGGATGGATTCTTGACCCTGTTTCCGGCAGGATGTGCCATGCTTCCAAAGGGCAGGGGGCTTTTGTCGATGGTGAACGGGTAACAACGCGCAGCACCGGACAAGATATTCCCGTGGTGGCTCTGTCCGCGCGGGTGACCTCTGATAATCTCCGCCCAGATTTTGATAAACATCACCCTCTCAGCCATGGCATCACCTTGGCGCCATCGCCTCTTTGTGCCGGTGAGCAATATCCTCGCATTGTTTTGGGTGAAAATGATGCTGCGGTTTTTTGGCGTAGCTGGCCTTGGGATCATGCCCCGGGTTCTCTGTTTCTGGAAGAAGCGGGCGGTAAATTGGCACGCTTTGATGGCTCGGCCTATGACACCTCTGATTGCAGTCATGGGATGTTAGGTGCCAATTCTCCTGCGATGTGGGATCAGGTGGCCGAATCCCTGCTGCGTTAATAGCGTATCCTTGACGCTTCTGGGCATAAAAGCGGGCTTTTTTCTAAAAGTCCGCTTTGTCTATAGGGATTCCAAGATCTTTATTTAAATTACAGTTTAGAAAAACAAGCTTTCATTCTGCTTTGCCATTATTTCAGGTCAGGTAATTGCGTTTTGGCCAATGCCATGCTTTACCTGATGCCCATGTCCAAAATTCTGATAGGCGCTATTGCTGCTGTTATGATGTCCACACCTGCTTTAGCAGACCGTTTAACGCTAGACAGGGTTTTTGCCAGCCCGTCTTTATCTGGTTCTGCGCCGCGCGCGCTTTCGCTTTCGCCTGACGGGCGTTATGCGACTTTGCTGCGTTCTCGTCCTGACGATCTTAATCGTTATGATTTATGGGCGATTGACACCACCACCGGCGAAAGTCGGATGCTGATTGATTCCAAAAAAGTTGGCTCTGGTGCCGAAATTTCCGAAGCTGAAAAAATGCGACGGGAAAGGGCGCGGGTCGGGGGTAGTCTCGGCATCGTCAGCTATAATTGGTCGCCTGATGGTAAAACTATTCTGGTGCCTTTGGACGGCGATCTTTATCTCGCCTCTCTTGACGGTTCGGTGCAACAAGTCACCCATACGGCGGCCACCGAAGTTGATGCACAAGTTTCTGCAACAGGCCACTATCTTTCCTTTGTTCGCGATCAGAATTTATTCGTCATCGACCTGAAAAATAATCAGGAACAGGCCTTAAGTCAGGATGGCGGCGGTAGCCTGACATGGGGTTCGGCCGAATTTGTCGCACAAGAAGAAATGAGCCGGACAAAAGGCCATTGGTGGTCACCGGATGACAGTCGTCTGGCCGTGGCGCGGGTTGATGAAAGTCAGGTTCATATCGTTACCCGTGCGGCTATTGGTGCCAACGGGACACAAACCTATCAGCAACGTTATCCTATGGCAGGCACGCCCAATGCCAAGGTTGAACTTTACCTGATGAATCCCGATGGCTCGAGGAAGGTAACGGTCGATCTCGGCAATAACGATGATATTTATCTGGCACGGGTTAATTGGTCGCCCGATAGCCAATCGCTTTACGTCCAGCGCGAAAGCCGCGATCAGCAACAGCTGGATTTATTAAAAGTCGATAGCCATACCGGTCAAAGCCAGCTTCTCTTCTCCGAAACCTCCAAAAGCTGGATCAATCTCAATAATGATCTCCAGATTTTAAAAGATGACAGCCTGATATGGGCTTCGGAAAGAAGCGGCTATCGCCATCTCTATCACTGGCAAAAAGGTAAATGGACAACGCTGACCCAAGGTGACTGGATGACCTTGGGGGTTGTCGGTCTCGATCAGAAAAAAGGCCTGCTTTATTTTCTAGCCAATAAATCGACCCCGATCGAACAGCATCTTTACGTTATTGATTACCATCACCCGTCAGAACCTCGGCAGCTTACCGAAGCTGGATGGTATAATAATGCGGTTATGGATAAAGGCGCGAACCGCCTTTTGATTGGTCGTTCCAATACATCACAGCCGCCACAGGTTTATCTTGCGGATACCAAAGGAAAACGGCTGAGCTGGATTGAAGAAAACAAGCTGGATGCTCGCCATCCCTATGCGCCTTATTTGGCTGAACATGCTAAAACCGAATTTGGCAGCCTCAAGGCCAATGATGGCAAAAGGCTTTATTACAAGATTTTATCACCCAAGAGAGTCGCCGGTCAAAAATATCCGGTCTTTATTCAGGTTTATAATGGGCCTGATGTCGGACGGCAGGTAACACAGGGCTGGACGTCCCCCTTGCATCAATATCTGGTATCCAAAGGCTGGATTGTCTTTTCAATAGACGGCCGTGGTTCACCACAACGGGGCAAGGCTTTTGAAGAACCGATTTACAAAGCCATGGGTACCGTCGAAGTCGAAGACCAGCTAACAGGTCTCAACTGGCTTAAATCACAAGACTATGTCGATGCCAAACGGATCGCTGTTTTTGGTTGGTCATATGGCGGCTATATGGTGCAAAAATTGCTTCAAAAAGCCCCCGGACAATATAGTGCAGGGGTCTCCGGTGCGCCGGTGATCCGTTGGGACTTGTATGACACCCATTACACGGAACGTTTTTTAGGCAATCCGGCTCTTGATCCACAGCCTTACCAAAAATCCGATGCCCTTAGTGATGCCTTAAAATTATCTGATCCGATGCTGCTTATTCATGGCATGGCCGATGATAATGTTGTATTCGACAACTCGGTTGCTCTGGTCTCGAAATTGCAGGAAGGTGATAAATCTTTCGAATTTATGGCCTATCCGGGTGAAACCCATCGAATCGCGGGTGAACAAAAACAACGTCACCTCTGGCATATGATTGAGAAATTTCTCGATAGAACAACAAAATGTCGTGAGTAACGCTAATTAACTCTTTTTTTATATCGGTCATTCCATCCTTGATAAAATAATATAAAGGATGGCGCGTTAATACGGTTTAGACTGATAAGTATAAGTGGAGAAAATAATGGGATATCGGGTCGTAGTCGCAGGCGCTACCGGTAACGTAGGCCGTGAAATGTTGGCGATTCTGGCTGAACGTGAATTCCCGGTTGACGAACTGGCTGTTCTGGCTTCGGCACGCAGTCAGGGTACGCCAATCGAATTTGGCGATAGCGGCAAAGTTGTAAAAGTCCAGAATATCGAAAATTTCGATTGGAAGGGCTGGGATATCGCGCTGTTCGCCGTCGGTTCAGAAGCCACCCAAAAATATGCTCCCATTGCTGCCGCAGCAGGCTGCACGGTTATTGATAACTCTTCTTTGTTCCGTATGGATCCGGATGTGCCTTTGGTGGTGCCGGAAGTCAATCCAGACGCGATTGATCTTTATACAAAGAAGAATATCATCGCTAACCCGAATTGCTCGACTGCCCAGCTCGTGGTTGCTTTAAAGCCATTGCACGATGCGGCAAAGATCAAACGCGTTGTTGTCACGACCTACCAGTCGGTTTCTGGCGCGGGTAAAGCGGGCATGGACGAATTATTCGAGCAGAGCCGCGCGATTTTCGTTGGTGACCCGATCGAACCGAAAAAATTCACCAAGCAGATCGCTTTCAACATCATTCCGCATATTGATGTCTTCCTTGATGATGGTTTCACCAAAGAAGAATGGAAGATGGTGGTTGAAACCAAAAAGATCGTTGATCCCAAAATCAAATTGGTTGCGACCTGCGCTCGTGTTCCGGTTTTCGTCAGCCATGCCGAAGCCGTCAGCATCGAATTTGAAAATGAATTAAGCGCCGATCAGGCACGCGAAATCCTGCGCGAAGCTCCGGGCGTTATGGTTGTCGATAAACATGAAGATGGCGGTTACATCACGCCGGTCGAAGCGGTTGGTGAATTTGCTACCTATGTCAGCCGTATTCGTGAAGACCCGACGGTTGATAACGGATTGGTTATCTGGGTTGTTTCCGACAATCTGCGTAAAGGTGCGGCTTTGAATGCTGTTCAGATCGCTGAATTGCTGGGTCGTCGTCACCTGAAAAAAGGCTGATAGGCTTTTTGCTATCACCATAATAGCTATTCAAAAGGCGGGTTATCTCAATAGCCCGCCTTTTATTTTACAGATAAACTTACCGCCCGCTATAAGTCTAAAGACACAGAAATATTTTCCCGTTTTACCGGAAATGCAGTGTTACAATGTCTATTTTTGTCCTATAAGTCATCCTGATAATTTATTATGATTTTATTCTATAAACTGGAATGATCTTATGGCCGCTTCCTTGAAAACGGCATATTTTACAGCCGATGACGGCGTTAAATTAGCATGGCATGAAATGGGCGATGGCTTCCCGATTGTCTTGCTTCACGGACTTTTTTCTTCAGCCGCAACCAATTGGATAAAACCCGGCCATGCCGATTTTCTAGCAAAATCCGGTTTTCGGGTCATTATGCCTGATCTAAGAGGTCATGGGGAAAGCGGTTATCAAACCGGCGCTTGGCCAAAAACTATCCTGACACAGGATTGTCGCCAGTTGGTCGAGCAGCTCGGCTTAAAAAACTGGGTTCTTGGCGGCTATTCACTTGGCGCTCGTATTTCTGCCCATTTCTACTGGGAAAATGGCCATCCAGAAATGCTTGTTCTTGCGGGTATGGGACTAGAAGGCCTAACAAATAGCTATCTCAATCTCGACCTTTTCCGGCGCGCGATCGAGCAGGATGATTTTCCCCAAGCCTCTATTGAACGTTTCATACAAGGCTTTTTTCGCCAGAGCGGATGTAACAAAGAGGCCATGATCGCTTTGCTTGAAAGCCAATCCCCGCTATCGCCGGATCAGGTATCACAAATATCAGCAAAGACATTAGTCTTATCAGGGAAGCAAGATCAATTTAACGGCTCCCCCCTCAAACTGAAAGACATGTTACCCAATGCGGCGATCGCATGGGTAAAGGGCGATCATATGAGCGCGGTTGGACAACGATCTTTAGCTGTTGATATCGTCGATTTTATGAAAAAGTCATAATGGATGTATTTCCATCAGTGATTTTCTAAAATTCAGAAAGTGAATGAACTGACTTTTTTCAGGGATAGATGAATTTTATACAGCTCAACAGTAATCATTGTTTTTGCTAGGTTAGAATGGTTGATTCGCGAATTCTGCTGCTCTCGGATAGAGATATAATGGCTTTATAATGTCGTCTTCATGAATTCAGTTACCCAATTTTTGTTTTTTTGCAGGAGTATTTATCTTTATGCCATTGGGACAGCAAATAGCGCCATATCTCCCTTTACTCCGTCGCTATGCGCGGGCTCTTACCGGAGATCAGACCTCGGGTGACCGGCTGGTTCGGGCTACTTTGGAAGCCATCATTGCCGCTCCTGAAATTTTCCCGCATGATGTTGACCCGCGTCTTGGTCTTTATACGGTTTTCCACCGCTTATGGCAGCAGCATACCGCCAGCCTTTCCGCTGCCAATCATGACGAAGAAGGCAAGGCCGGTATTGCCTACAGCCGTCTTGCACCGATTACGCCAAAATCACGGCAGGCTCTGCTTCTGACGGCAATGGAAGGTTTCTCGCCCAAGGATTCCGCCTATCTGATGGATGTATCCGAAGATCAGATTGACGTATGGCTGCAAGAAGCAATTTCCGAAATTGATCGCCAGATTCACAGCAAGGTGCTGATTGTCGAAGATGAACCGATCATCGCCTTTGATATTGAAAGTCTTGTCCGCGATTTGGGACATGATGTCATTGGCATCGCAACGACCCGCGATGAGGCGGTCTCTATGGCCAAATCGAACCCGCCGGGATTGATTTTGTCTGACATTCAGCTCGCTGATGACAGCTCCGGTATCGATGCGGTTCAAGACATTCTGAAAGAAATTGATGTTCCGGTAATTTTCATCACGGCTTTCCCCGAACGTCTTTTGACCGGAGAACGTCCAGAGCCGACTTTTTTGATTACCAAACCGTTTCAAGTGGATACAATTAAGGCTACTATTGCACAGGCTTTATTCTGTAATCCTCTAAGTCTCGCCGCCTGATTTTCAGACGGGGTATAAAAAGGCTTGTTTATTGCGCCCGTATCTCAAGATTTTGACGGAGGACAGCATGATCGAAAATCATGAAAAAGAGACAAATTCTCCGGCTTTTGATTCTTCAAAATTAGCAAAAGACAAAAAGGATTCTTCTCCAATTACTGATGATACGGGCGATAAACCGGAACATATTTCCTTATCCGACGAAGATTTCAGAATCCAGCTTGCCGAAGTCATTCCCCATCTCCGTGCTTTCGGCCGCTCACTTTCGGGCAATCGTGACGTTGCCGATGATCTGGTGCAAGAAACGCTGTTAAAGGCATGGGGCGCACGTCAAAGATTTCAGGCTGGCACCAGTATGCGGGCTTGGACTTTTATTATTTTGCGTAACCTATTCCTGTCTCAAATGCGGCGTTCTCGCTTCAGAAGTGAATGGAATGAAGAGGCTGCTGCCAAACAATTGGTTGTTTCTGCCGGACAAGATCAGAATTTGATCTTGGGCGATATCCAGCGTGCCTTGGGACATCTTCCTACCGCTCAACGCGAAGCCTTGATCCTCATCGGGGCAGGGGGCTTTTCTTACGAAGAAGCGGCTGACATTTGCGATTGTGCGGTTGGTACGATCAAAAGTCGGGTGGCGCGCGGACGTGCAGCCTTAGAAAAATTGGTGGATGGTGAAACGCTGGCTTCCCGTCATAATTCCGAAAGTTCAACACGCTCTGCGCTCGATATGATTATGGATGAAGTAAGCGACCTTAGTAACGGCCGCTAGGCCGTTCTTTTGGCGTAATAAAATTGCAGGACAAAGGTCAAATTTCCGCGCAGGAAATGCCCTTTTTTCCTGCTTTTTTTGTAAAAAGAGCGTCTCTCTTTTCCTGAAAATGATTTGAACGCATCAGAGCTTCTATTCAGCGTATCTGTGACCGCATCCCCTTGCCCATTTGTTGAATAACAGTATCAATAAAAAGGCTGATGGGAGAAGGTAATGATCGCCAAAGACTCTATAAAAAATAGAGCGACCAATGTCGCCGCGCAGGATGAAAAAGGTATGAAATCTGAAAATAATCGTTTTTGGTTAAAAGCAAGTTTATTGGCGGTTATGATTTCCTCTCCGGCGCTGGCATCCAAACATCACGCTTCGACTAAATCCAGCTCCCACTCTTCTTCTCATGCAGCAACGCTTCATCAGAAAAAGAGTGCTGCTTTCCATACCTCTTCCAGTCATTTTTCTTCGTCAAGCAAGACAGCTTCTTCAAAAACGGGTCACTTTTTTTTGGCGCAGCATCAAGGCGGTCGTTATGGCAGCCATTACGCTATGTCGCGCAACGCCTCCCGTTATGCCGTTGCTCATAGAAGTTTTTATCATGGCTTCCAGCCAATTTCGATTGACCCGTCGCTTCAGATGGTAAACGCCTCTCAGGAAGAACCCATCAATCGCGATAACCAGTATCATAAACTTTTCGTCTCATGGGCAAAGGCTGATACGGCACAAACGGAAAAAGCCGCTGTTGTGCCTTCTGCTACGCCGGTGAATTCCCGTTTCCTGCTGACCAGTCCTTTCGGGGTTCGTTCCGATCCTTTCCACCGCCATGCCGCTATGCATGCGGGCGTTGATTTGGCCGCTCCTTACGGTACCCCCGTTTATGCCAGTGCTGATGGCGTTGTTGATCGGGCAGGGGGCGCTTCTGGTTATGGTAATCTGGTGGAAATCGACCACGGTCATATGATCCAGACCCGTTATGGCCATTTATCCCGTATTATGGTTCACGAAGGCCAAGCGATCAAACGCGGCGATCTTATCGCTTTAATGGGGTCAACGGGACGTTCCACGGGTAGCCATTTACATTACGAAGTCCGTATTCAGGGCGAAGCTGTTAATCCGGTGCCTTTTCTGGCTGTTGATTCCTATCATATGGCTATGCTGGATAATGTCTCTGCCGGTGCGCAGGGTGGACCTGAAAAAGACGTCAAGGATGTCAAAGTCCATCATCATAAATAATCGAAAATGGATATCGCTAAGATCGAAAATCACTTTCAATAGCCTTGTCATGACAGCTTGTCTGTCATGATTTCCGGCTTATTTTAAAGAAATGACAAACAACCCAACCGACAAAGCAGCGATTATTTTCAGCCCAGAAGCCGCAGAACGCGTTGCGGAAATCGCTCATCAGCAAAAAAAGCCCGCCATATTACGCTTATCCGTAGAAGGCGGAGGATGCTCCGGTTTCCGTTATCAGTATAATTTGGCTGATAAACCAGAAGCTGATGATTATCAGGCACCGCAAGGTGACTCTCTGCTTATCGTCGATCCTGTCAGCTTTGATCTTTTGGCAGGTGCCACCGTCAATTTTGTAAAATCTATCAATGGTGCAGCTTTTCAAATCGACAATCCTAATGCCGTTTCCGGTTGTGGTTGTGGCTCCAGTTTTTCGATCTAATGCGCAAGATTGCTAGCTTTAATGTAAACGGTATCAATGCTCGTTTACCCCGATTGATAGAATGGCTTGAAAAATTTCAGCCCGATATTCTCTGTCTGCAAGAATTAAAATCGGATGATGCCCGTTTTCCTCAAGAAGAAATTGAAAAAACGGGATATTACTGCCTGTATCACGGACAAAAAGCCTATAATGGCGTCGCTATTCTTTCAAAAGAACAGCCTAAACTTATCAGAACAAGCCTTCCTGACGATCCTGACCCGACACAATCACGCTATATTGAGGCCGCGATTGATAATTTAACGGTCTCCAGTCTTTATCTTCCGAATGGCAACCCACTCAACAGCTCCAAATATGACTATAAATTGGCATGGTTCAAAGCCTTTTTGGCACATGCCCGTTCTTTATGGCAGCAAGAAAAATCGGTTATTCTTGCTGGCGATTATAATGTCGTGCCGTCTTTCGATATAAAAGATATTCGGAATGCTGCCGCGCTTGCCGATAATGCGCTGTTAGCCCCCGACAGCCTTTTTTATTGGCGGCAATTATTGGCCATGGGATGGACAGATAGCTTGCGTGTCCGCCACCCATCTGAACCTCTTTACAGTTTTTGGGATTATCAGGCACAAAGCTGGCCGCGCGATGACGGTATGCGGATCGACCATATTTTGCTTACGCCTGATTTGGCCGATGGCTTGACCGATTCTGGTGTCGATCGCCAGATGCGAGGGCAAGAAAAGGCCAGCGACCACGCCCCCGTCTGGATAGAAATTGACGATAAAAAATAATCGTCGAGAAATTACTGTTTTCTAGGAAAATCTTTCTTATCCCCTGACAATCGGTCGGGTGGATAAGAAAGATTTGTTTTAAATACTTTTGCTATAAATACGGTAAATGCGGTTCACTTCACTTTTAATCGCCGTTGCAATCGACCGCATTCCCTGATTATTATCCAAAATCCAGCCAATTTCGCCTCTGGTCGCGCCAAAGTCTTTTACTGAATTACGCCGGATATATTCAATCATCATAAAGGCCATCTGCCCAGCCAAACGCGAGGCTTGAAATTTTTTTCTGACCCCCATCAAAGGCACGCGCATCGTTCTTACTTTAGGATGTCGGAGCCACCACAACATTTTAACAAAGTTGAAGGGGAACAGCTTACCTTTAAACTCAGCCAGTTTTTCATTCACATCTGGCAAAGTCATCATAAAGGCTGCGGGTTCGCCGTCAATTTCAGCAATCATCACCAATTCGTTATAAACGATAGGCTCAAGATTATGACGGGCATGTTCGATTTCATGATCGGTTAACGGAATATAACCCCAGTTTTTTGACCAAGCATCGTTCAAAATATCCATCAGGATTTTGGCTTCACTAATGAAGTCTTTTTTCTGCGCCTGCCGGATTCGGATACGGGGATTTTTCTCGCCTGACGCCACAATTTTCTGAATAATTTCAGGGAAAGGCTTGGTAATATCTAGCTCATAGGTAAACAGGTCTTTGATGCCCTGATAACCGTAGGATTCAATCCATCCGCGATATTCGGGACGCTGATGTCCCATCATAATAGTCGGGGCATGGTCATGGCCTTTGATAAGCAAACCCGGCTCTTCCCATATCGAAAGGCTGATGGGGCCAATCAGTTTTTTATTGCCGCGTTTTTCGTGCCATTCCTCGACCGTTTTCAGCAAGGCATAGGCAACCTCTTCATCAGCCGCTTCAAACATGCCCCACATACCGACATCTTTGCCACCCCCTTGCTCGGGCGGGGATTCTTGCACCAATCGGTCAATCTGTGCTGATATCCTGCCCACCGGCTCGCCATCTCTTTCAGCTAGAAAATATTCTGCCGTGGCATGTTCAAACCACGGATTTTTCTGACTGTTCAACTGCTCTCTTAATTCGCTACGCAAAGGCGCAATCCAGTTTGGATTGTCTTTATTCAGCTTATAAGCAACTTCAATAAAGCGGTTCAGGTCACGGTTTTGCTTCGTGCCAATAGGATAGATTTTCAGATCAGCCATAAGGATATATCAGGCCTCTTCATTTTCAAAAGACGCTTTGAGGCGCAAGGCTTGACCTTGGCACAAGCGGTAGAAAGACAATCGGAAACGGAATACTACCCCTCGATAGCATCCTGACACAGAAATGATGCGAAATCAGCGGATATCCTGTATTTTATCCACTTCTTCAAAAGAGCTTTTATAGCGGTCTTTTTCTTTTGGGCTACATAAAACTTCACCGCCAGAATGTTCGGCAACCCACGGATATTTCTTGGCAATTTCTGGCGTATAGCCCAAATTAAAGACCGTCGAGCTTTTGTTCGGACGCTCACGGCGAACGTAATATGTCCCGAGTAATTTATCCCAAAAGAAATTGGTAATACCGAAATTACCATCTTCATCATGGAAATGATGTTCCAGATGACGTTTCTTCATCAAAGCCAGCCTTTTGTTCTTGGGTTTATACCCCAAACGCTGGATGCAATGACAGAATTCATAGAAACAGGTGCTTAACAAACCAACGGCATAACCGATACAGGCACCTCCGAAACCCCCTATAAGATAGCCGGGGAGGGCAGTTGCCAAAGCAACCGAAGGCAGTGTCGTATAAAGCGCCCCGAATAAAACCTCTAAATGGTCGGGATCAAGATGGTGGTCATAGTGAATCCGTTTCCATAGTCCCGACAGGAAAGGGACTTTAAACATCCAATGACCATGCATAATCCAGCGATGGGTGACATACCAAACCAATGGAAAACCCAAAATAGCGACAGCGATTGAGGCGATAGTCGGTAAAAGAGGCGCAGGCTTCCAAATATAAAGGCCGATCATAACAGCGGCCAATGTCAGATAGGTCAAAATCGTATAATATTGGAAATAGACGACAACCAACTCTTTCAATGTCATCCGTCCAAGATAATGCGACTTTTTCCAGAATCGGGAAGCTGTTTTTAATGTCTTGGCATCAGTTGTGTTCATCGTCATAATCCTCGCAGATCCGAAAGACACCCGTCAAATCGGGTCACAATCGGAACCGAAGTTCAGAAGGTTGTTGCTTTTATTAAGGCGCAATAAGGCCTTTTTGAGGCAAATTTAAACAATAAAAACCCGAAAGTTTCCAAAAGGCATTATTATGAAAATCAACCGTTGCATGTCTGCACTTTCAAAAACGGTTCTTTTAAACACAGCCATAATTGGCCTTGTGCTTGGGAATATGGCCGTTTCCGGTTGCAAAGACAAAACGCGCGATCTTCAAAATGCGACTCTCCATCCCGATACCGATATCGCTTTGGGAACAATCAATGACGAAATGGCCAGCGAGAGCATTTTTGAAGAGGAAAGCGATAACAGCATACAAGCCACCAGCTTACCTGCAAATTAAAGACGGTAATTAGCTTGATGATGGATGTTTTTTGGGGTGATGAAAGCAATAAATTTTCTTAAAAATAGCTGGCAAGGCGGGGATATTTTCGTCTCCGGTTACTTTCAGCTTTTTTGTTCCGAAAAAGAAAAAATTGAATAGCCAAACACGCTAAAATATGTTCTTTCCTGTCCAGATGGTTTATAAATCGGACAGCGTTTTAAAAGCTGTCATAAATCACTTATTAAGCCAGACTGTATAAGCAGCCTTTATCTATTCCGACCTTCCTTCTTTCCTATCAAGATGTTTCAGGTCGGCTAGCACGTTATTACATCGGGAGAGCGTATATTATGGTCATTTCTTTCGGTCGTCGGATAGCCTCTTTTCTGACGGCAGGGTTTATTTCAGCCGGATTGCTGGCCTCTGCACCGGCCTCTGCAAATACTGGATACCTGTTTTGGTCTCCGCATGATTTTTCCGGTAAACCGGTCAAAGACAATGATCCTTCGGTCGTTCTTCCCCTTGTTAATGCTACACCGGCAGAACAACGCGCCAATCTGGTCTGGACATTGCGGTCAGGGTTGAATGTCGCCGCTTTGCAATGCCAATTTGCCCCTATTCTCGAAACCGCGCATGTGTATAACCAGCTTTTGGCAACGCATAAACGGGAATTGGCCTCTGCTTATACGGCTTTGGGTGGCTATTTCCGGCGGACAGGTGGCCGTTTTGGTCAGGTCAAATTTGACCAGCATTCGACCCAGACCTACAACCGTTTTTCAACTATGCAGGCACAGTTGGGCTTCTGCGATACGGCCGCTTCTATCGCTCACGAAGCGATGATTCATCCGAAAGGCAGCCTGTTCACTCTGGCTGAAAAACGGATGCAGGAATTTAAAAACAGCCTCGTTCCGGTAAAAGACATTCTTGCACCGACCGTAAAACTGACTTCCGAGCCGCCTTTACCGCCTTTCAATAATGAATGTTGGGATAAAGATCGCCTCAGCCGTAAATGTCAGGCTGGCTGAAAGTGAAAGACAGGCCGGCCATTCTCCCCTTAGGAGAGTGGCCACCTAAAAGGCCGGTTTTATTAACGGTTCCTCATGCAGGCCGTTTCTACCCCGAAGATTTGCTTGAAAAATTACGCTGTGAGCCGGAAAAACTGATTATCTTTGAAGACCGCTTTGCCGATCTTCTCGTAGATAACGCGGT
Source organism: Zymomonas mobilis subsp. mobilis ATCC 10988 (assembly GCF_000175255.2). NCBI lineage: Bacteria > Pseudomonadati > Pseudomonadota > Alphaproteobacteria > Sphingomonadales > Zymomonadaceae > Zymomonas > Zymomonas mobilis. Next base: position 1,985,434 of record NC_017262.1, read on the forward strand.
TTCTGCCGGTTTTTCAGCCTTGGTCGCCTGTTCACCCCGTGCTTTAATAGATTTAAACAGGCATCATCTGGAAATTGATCCGATGATGATTGATCCCCCTTTGCCTTTGGATAGCGTTATTTTAACGTCCCGCTCGCGTAACGGCTTGGGGTTATTCCCGAATTATCTTGCTGGCTTTGGCGGGCTATATCATCATCTTTTACCTTATCAGGAAGCCCGCCATCGCATCGAAAATTATCATGCTCCGTGGCATGGCCATATCGCTGATATTTTAGGCAATATAAAATCCCGTTATGGTTCCGCAATCTTGCTCGATATTCATTCCATGCCGCCTTTGATACCGGATGAGAAGGGAGAAGCCGCTGATATCGTCATTGGGACGGCCTATGGACACAGCGCCTCTTCGGAAATAACCGCTGTCATTGCTGAAATAGTCGAAAAACATGGCCTGAAACCGGCTTTTAACAAGCCTTATGCAGGGGGCTATACCGTGGACAGACATGGAAAACCGTCTTCCTCGCGCCATGCCTTACAAATAGAAATCGACCGCGCCCTTTATCTGGACGAGGATTTATATCATCCTTCGGCTTCGCTTCCGGCTATTCGGCAGCTTGTCCATGATATAGCCGAAGGCGTTGCCCAATATATCGAATTATCTCGCTAAATTATTCTTCTGTCCTGATAAGAACGGCTTCCCCGATTAAAAGGAATAAGATGAAAGGCGAGCATGATGCCAATAAAGGCGGATAGGTTCCTAAATTCCCCATAGTGAGGGCGAAGTTATCCGCGACAAAATAAGCAAAACCCAACGACATTCCGATAACGATACGGACAAAAAGCCGACCTGAACGCGCTAATCCAAAACCAGCAACAGAACCCAGAATAGGCATTAAAATAGCGGCAAAGGCGCCCGTAAAGCGATGGATAAGACTGGCTTTCAATTCGTCGGTTGGCCTTCCGGCAGCATCCAAAGCCTTGATAGCACGATATAACGGCACAACTTCCATTTCATCGGCTTTAACATCGGCAAGGGTAAAGCGTTCTGGCGGTAAATCTGTATTGATATCCAAAACAGGTTTTTCCGTGACGGTATCAGCCGCGACATCAAAAGATTTTACTTTATTCAGATGCCAACCATGCCCTGTCCACTGTCCCGTATCGGCAGACAAAATACTGACCAGCGTTTTTTGGGAGCGATTATAAACGGTAATACCGGATAAACGGACATTATCGCCATAGCCTTGGACATTATCGACATGGATAAGATGGTCGCCATCGCGAAGCCAAATATTCACCCCGCTGGTAGCGGCTGGGGGCGGTTGGCCATAATCAACAGCCTGCCAAGCATCCAGCTTTGCCGTCGCGCGGGTGACAAGACGGTCATTAAAGACGAAACTGACGCATCCAATCAGAAAACAACTGGCAATCAGCGGCATCAAAATTTGATGTGCCGAGATACCCGCCGCCTTCATGGAGATGATTTCACTATTCTGGTTCAGGGTGCTTAACGTAATCAACACGCCCAACAGAACCGCAAAAGGTAAAAACCGCGCGATCAATTGGGGGGTTCTTAGCAAGACATAGTGAAATAATTCAGCCTGACCATTCCCTTTAACCGCCAAAATACGCGCGGATTCCCCCAACATATCAAGGGTTTGGAGAATAAAGATAAGGGCTGCCAAAACCGCAAAACATCTGACAACAAATAGCTTCGACAGATAAAAGGCAATCTGGCGTGATGCGAAAAGCCTTTTTATCATGCCTTAACCCCTCCTGATGAAAATCTTTTGAAAAACTGAACAATCCGCGACGAAATACGGGCAAAAAACCATTCCAGCGCACCGATAGGCTGACCACCTGGAATATACGCCAAGGTATAATACATTCGCCAAACCAACAGGCTGAATAAAATAAAAGGCAGCCACATCATAAGAACCGGATTGATCTTCCCCAATCCTCCGATAGTCTGACAATATTGGTTCAGCTTATGATCGGTCACCAGAATAAGGATCGATAAAAACACCCCTAAAGAGGATGTCGAACGCTTGGGCGGTATCGCCAAAGTCAAAGCCAACATTGGTAACAGGAACATCGTCGCCACTTCAACCAGACGGAAATGGAGATTAGCCTGTAGCTGATTGCGGAGTTTTTTCGGTAAATGCTTTTGATGAAGAATAAAAAATAATTCAGTCAGGGTCATTTCCTGCTGATTACCATCGCGACCACGAAAACTCTCAACTGCCGGTAATTTGATCGGCATATCGTGGTTTTCAAAGGTCAATACACGTGGGGTCGTAAAATCAGGGCGGTTATGAATAAGCAAACCATGATTGAGGCGCAAAAGAATGACATTGGGATCATCAGACGGCATGAAACGTCCGTTATCGGCAGTAACCGTCAGCTTTTGACCATTCTCAGGATTTTCGCTGGTTCCAAAAATACCAGAAAGATTTCGGCCGCTATCTTGGCTCCCTTCAACTCTCAAAGTCATATGGGTGCCTAATTTGGTAAATTCACCGACTTTAATCGCGGCCCCCAACGCGCCCGACCGCAATTCATAGCGCAAATCTTCATAGGCATAATGGGAATAGGGTTCAATATAGCCCACAATCGCAAGGTTAACCAACGCAAAGAAGAAGGCAAAAATATAGGGAATCCGTAATAACCGACTATAACTTATCCCGACCGCCCGAAACACATCCAGCTCTGACTGCAAGGCCAATTTGCGAAACGCCAATAAAATACCCAATGTCAAACCAATCGGAATGCCCAAGGACATATATTCCGGTAACATATTCGCCAGCATCCGCCAGACAACACTGACGGGGCCTCCTTGATTGGCGACGAAGTCAAAAAGCTTTAACATCTTGTCCAGCACCATTAACATGGCCGACACAATCAGGGTTGTGACCAAAGGAACAGTGATAAGACGGATCAGATAACGATCAATAGCATTAAAAATTCTCAAGCTTTCTGCGCTCCTCACCATTTTATGGCCGCAATCACCATTCAAAAGTAACCATCCACGGAGACGCCGAATCTTTATGACCGTGCGTCGTTATTTTCGGGCTATAGCTTTGCGGAGTAAATAGGTCATGCTGAAATTGACAGCCTTTATCGCATCCATTCCTTTGATAATAGGCGTAAATGCGGCCAATGCCGCTATTTTAGGGGCAGATGCCGCCGCCTGCCAAAAGGGCGGACAAAAACCCGCTATTCTGGTGCATGTCGAAGGCCTGAAAAACCGTAGCGGCACCTTGCGGGTGCAAGCCTATGATGCCGATCAAAAGGTCTATTTTGAAAAGGGAAAATACCTCACGCGGGTAGAAACCCCGCTTCCCCAAGAAGGTAATATTGATGTCTGCCTGACTGTGCCAAAAGCAGGCGATTACACGGTTTTGGTGCGCCATAAAAATGGTGATACCGACCGCGAAGATGGCGGCGGCTTTTCCGGTAATCCTTCAATGTCGTTAATGGATGTTGCGTTAAAGCATAAACCCCCTCTAAAAGCCTCGACTATTACCGTTGGCAATGGCGTCTTAGATATTAAAATTATTATGAAATATATTCAGGGATTAAGTTTTAAACCAATTGCGTCTCTTGACGATAAGAAGAACAGCGAGGGTACGCGATGACTTCAGTTGCCTTGCTGTCTAATCCACAGTCTACCGGCAATCGGGCAAAGTTACCCGACATCAGGCATTTTTGTATTCAGGAAGACGATGTCTTTCATTACGAAGTGGAAGAGGTGGATCAGATAGGGGAGGCGTTATCCAGTATCGCTCAAACACGGCCATCTATTTTGGTCGTGAATGGCGGGGACGGCACTGTCCAAACTGTTTTGACGGCTCTTTATACCGGCAAATATTTTGAAAAGCATATGGTGCCGCCGGTTGCGGTTCTACCAAACGGCAAAACCAATCTGATTGCCTTGGATTTGGGGGCAGAAGGCGACCCGGTGGTGGCCTTGCAAAAAATTCTGGATATTGCACGCGGTGATCTCGACAGCCATATCGTTAAACGCGAATTGATCGCCTTATCGGATAGCAGTGATAAACCACCGGTTCTCGGGATGTTTCTCGGCGGGGCAGGACTGGCTGATCTTATCATCTATTGTCGTGATACGATTTATCCGCTTGGTTTACCGAATGGTATCAGTCATGTCATCGCGGCATTTGCGCTTCTGATATCCATGTTTATTCGCGCGCCTTTATCCTTTTTACCGCGTGCAGCGCGGCCTATTTCTGTTTCCTTGATGCAGCAAGGCCAGATCAAGGGTAACTTCTCTCTTTTGGTTGTGACGACTTTGGAACGGCTCTTGGTCGGGACACATGTGTTTCAACAAGATCCGCAAGACAAAGGCTCAATGAAACTGATGATGGTTGACCAAAATCCGTTTCATCTTATCCATGCGGTGGCGGCAGGTATTGTGGGGCGGCTCGGGAAAAGCCGTATCAAAGGCGTTCATCTCAAACAGGATGATGAAATCAGAATTGCTGGTGAACGCTCACATTTAATCTTGGATGGCGAAGTCTTTTACGCGGATAACGAACATCCGGTTATTTTGCGGCATACCGAGCCGATTTCTTTTGTGAAACTCGCCGTCTAAATTTTATTGCACTGATCTAAAAGCAGGGGGACTATAACCGCTTTTGGCGGTTATAATATGCTATAAATATATGATGCAAAAATGGAAGAATACGGATGTGCATGGCCTAAAAAGCATCATTGGTGAAGAACTGACAAAGACGGTTTTGCCGGAAATATCCGATATGGCGGCCGCTATTGCTGCACGGCATGGCTCTTCACGGGCTGTTCTTTTTTACGGCTCGGCTTTACGCGCGACTGATCTTGATGGCCTGATGCTGGATTTTTACCTGATTGTTGATGATTATCATCAGGCTTATTCTCATCGCTGGTTGGCATGGGCGAATAAAGCACTGCCACCTAATGTTTTTCTTTTCCGTTACAAGGATTTTGTCGCCAAATATGCGGTGCTGACGCTTTCGGATTTCCGGCGGCTGGCGTCACTTGAAACCTTGTCGGTTTCGGTCTGGGCGCGCTTTGCCCAACCCAGTCGCTTGGTCTGGGCAAAAGACAAAGATTCTGTCACCGCAACAATCGCTGTTGTGGCTTGTGCGGCACCCACTCTTTTGGAAGCAGCGGCACCGCTCTTCTCGGGATCAAAAGATCCCCTTGACCGCTGGCGCGAAGCCTTCCGCTTGACCTATCAAGCCGAATTGCGGGTTGAAAAATCGGACGGTCGGGCTGATCTGATCGTGGACAGCAATCCCGAATATTACCGCCATATTACCCAAGCGGTTGTCGCTCATATCAGCCGAAATTTACCGAGCCGTAAGCAGGCTTTGCGCTTATGGGCAAAAAGAAGATGGCGCGGCAAATGGCTTAGTATTTTCCGCTTGGCCAAGGCTAGTTTCACCTTCGCAGGTGGGCTTGATTATCTTGCATGGAAAATCAACCGCCATGCAGGCACTCAAATCATGATCAAGCCTTGGCAACGCCGTTTTCCGATTATTGGGGCATTAACACTTCTGCCCCGCTTACTTGCCAAAGGCACCGTGCGCTAATAGCTTTAAACGCATCTGAAATGGAAAGAACCGGCCTAGACAGCCGGTTCTTTTTTATTTTCCAAGATTTTGTAATAAGCCTGTTGTCAGAATTTGCGGCAATATCTGAATTTCGCCATCGGCGGGATAATAGAGATAAAGCGGAATACCCGAACGATGCATCTTGGACAGAAAACGGGTAATTTCAGGATCACCATTTGTCCAATCGCCATGCAAGGTAACAATACCCTTCTGCCGGAAAGCCTGACGAGTGCTATCACGATCAATCGCCATTTTCTCGTTGACCTTACAAGTCAGACACCAATCTGCCGAAAAATAGATGAAAAGCGGTTTTTTCTGGCGATGTAATTCTTCAACCGCTTGTTCACTAAAAGGCTCTATCTCCGGCGCATCTTTAGCGTTTTCGACTTTTGGATTTGTCTCACTTGCAATCGGATGGGCAGGGGTAAAAGAACCAATCACCACTGAAAATAGGATCGCTATCGCCGCAGGTAAAAAGCTGTAATTCTTTCCCTTATGTTGGCGTTTTCCTGTCCACCATAACCCTGTTGCCGATATCAGACAGATACCGAAGGCAACAATTAAACCATCCGTTCCGATCTGATGCCCTAATGTCCATCCCAACCACAAGGCAGTGATAAACATCGGAATAGCCAAAATATGGCGCATCGTGGCCATCCATGCCCCGGGTCTTGGCAATAATTTCCGTATCGGCGGGACAAAACCAATCGCCAAAAAGGGCAGTGCCATACCAATACCCAATCCGGCAAAAACCATCAGGGATTCAATCGGTGACAAGACCAAGGCAACCCCGATCGCTGCCGCCATAAAGGGACCCGTGCAAGGGGTCGCAATAAAGGCGGCCAAAGCGCCCGTGGTAAAGGCACCTAAAAGGCTATCCTGTTTTGGATTAGCTCCGCCGTTAAAACTCGGAAGCTCAAATAATCCGGCCAGATTAAAACCAATCATGGCGGTTAAAACCATCAAAGCCAAAACGATATGGGGATATTGCAACTGGAATGCCCATCCAACGGCATGCCCTCCCGCTCGAAACAAAAGAAGTGCCGCACCCAATCCCAAACAGACCATAATCACACCAGCGCTATAGGCTGAGGCTTCTAACCGATGGGCTTTTTCAGGGGCATGGGTGCGGGCAAGGCTCAAGGCCTTCAGGCTCAAGATAGGAAAGACGCAAGGCATGATATTTAAAATCAGCCCACCCAAAAACGCCCCTGCCAAAGCCAACCATAACAGCTTGCCATTATGTCCTTTTCCTACAGAGGGAGTTTCATTTTGTGCTGTATTCTGTTGCGGGGAAGCTGTCGCTTTGGCTTGGCCTTCTTCACTTGATGCCGTCAAAATAACGGGATTTTTGTCCGGTAGAGAGATATTGCCTTTTTGAGCATTGACCAAGAAACCCTTTCCGTCTTTTAAACGGAAAACGCCGGTTATAGCGGAGGGAATAGAGGCTTTTTCCCGCAAGGGCAGGGTCAGAAAAAGGGCGTTACCCTCACGAAGCAAGCGTTGATCGGCACTATAGTCAAACACGCCATCTTGTGACGGGAAAAACCACACGCCATTGATCGTGGTATCAAGCTTTTCGGTTTCGGGATAATCCAGTTTCAGAATGATTTGATTCTGTTGTTGGGCAAATAAAGCCTGCCTTCCAGTTGTTTCTGGTAAAGCCCGTCGAAAGGCCTGAAATAGTTGGCTATTATCCGCTGTAATTTCACCCTTACCGATATGCAGCAACAAATGACGTTCGGCCGTTTCTGGCACACAGCTGGTATCGGTGCAGGCCAACCAATTTAACTGCGCCGATATCGGCAAAGCTGTTCCCACAGGCAAGCCGGCCGGAATATCCAGATCAATCAACAAGCGATAATCATGCTGATAGACATAGCTCATTAAACCGGCGACTTTCATCTTTTCCGGTATCGGATACTGGATAGCCGAGGTTTTAATTTTATAAGGAAAATGCCAGATTATTTCGGTTTCTTGTCCGGCATCACCCCCGTTTTTCCAATAACCATGCCAGCCCTGATGGGGCTTCATTTCCAAGGCTACGGTCACCTTTGTCCCTGCTTTAGGGGTTAAGGTCTCTGCGATAAATTGTGGCTCGATATGCAAATCGCTATCGGACAAAGTCGCGGCAGAAAGGGGATAGATGAAAAGGGCTAAAGCCCAGCAAAAAAGGCAGCCAAAGGCGCGGTAAACGGAGGCCAATATCGTCATAACCCTCACGGTAACATTTCTTTTCATGAAAGCAAGAAAGAACAAGTTTAAGATAGTTCTATCGCAAGTTTATTAAGGGCTGGTCGTTCAGAAATCTTTCTTGTAGGCTCCCCCCATCGGCGTTTTTCAAAGCCCCATCCCAAGACAGAAAGATCAAAAATGGTTTCTCTTCGGCACCGTCCGTTTCTGACGGCTTTTTCTGCGCTTATTGCTTTTTCAAGCAGCCATCTGGCCATGGCACGTCAAACCCAAAAACCGGTGACGGTCACAAAAGAAATCGACTGGTCTGATGTTGCCCATCTGCCTAAAAAATCAACCGCCTCTCACGCTATGGTAGCGGCGGCCAATCCTTTGGCGGTAAAGGCTGGATATGATGTCTTGAAAGCAGGCGGCAGTGCCGTTGATGCAGCGGTTGCTATCCAAGCCGTTTTGGGGCTGGTTGAACCACAAAGTTCAGGCATCGGCGGCGGTGCTTTCATGACCTATTATGATGCCAAAACCCATAAAGTAACGGCCTATAATGGGCGAGAAACCGCTCCGGCTGATGCTACGCCTGATATGTTTTTGGATGATAATAAAAACCCGATTCCGTTTAAACAGGCGGTTGTTTCCGGTCGCGCCACGGGTGTTCCGGGGGCTGTTGCTATGCTGGAATTGGCACAAAAAGAACATGGTATTTTGCCATGGCGTCAATTATTTACGCCTGCGATTGCCCTAGCCGAGCAAGGCTTTACCGTTTCGCCACGCCTTGCCAGCATGATTAACGGCCATTCCCCCGAAGCCTATACCGAAGACGCTATCCGCTATTTTGTTAAAGCTAACGGAGAACGCTATCAGGCCGGTGATATTTTAAAGAATCCTGATTATGCGAATAGTTTGAAGGCCATTTCCGAAAAAGGTTCGGCTGCCTTGCTCACGGGGGCGATTGCACAGGCGATTGTAGATAAAGTCCATCAAGCGCCTTTGGCGGGCAGTATGACGATGGCTGATCTTGCGGGTTATCGCCCGAAAGAAAGCGCCGCTTTATGTAAAGGCTATCATCTCTATGTCGTCTGCACTCCCGATGCGCCTTCAGGTGGCGTTGGGTTGCAAGAGGCTTTAGGCTTGCTCTCACATACCGATATTGATCGCCGCAATGCCGATGATCCGAAAGCATGGTTGGAATTTGCCGAAGCTAGCCGTCTTGCCTATGCTGACCGCGATTATTTTGTCGGTGATCCTGATTTTGTAAAAGTGCCGGTCACCGGATTATTAGACCCTCATTATATCGCCGAAAGGGCAAAATTGATTGGCGATAAAGCCAATCCCCAAGCCCCCAGCCACGGTAATCCCAAAGGCGCGCCCAGCTATAGCATGGATGCAACGGCTGAACCGGGCGGCACAACCCATCTTGTTATTGTCGATAGCAAGGGAAATGCTGTCTCGATGACGACGACGGTTGAAAATATCTTTGGCTCTGGTCGTATGGTGGGCGGTTTCTTCCTAAACAACCAATTGACAGATTTTTCTTTCTCGCCACAGGCCTATGACAATACACCGGCCGCGAATGCTGTTGCGGGTGACAAACGTCCCCGTTCAACGATGGCACCGACACTGGTCTTTAACCAGAAAGGCCAATTTGTCGCTGCCTTGGGTTCACCAGGGGGCAGCTCTATTCAGGCCTACAATCTGAAAGCGATTGTGGCCCTTCTCGATTGGCATATGCCGGTTGATCAAGCCTTGGCGCTTCCCAATCTGGTCGCCCATGGCACGCTTTTTCTTTCCGACCCGTTTCCTGCCAAGGTATCACAAGGCCTGAAGGATTTAGGCGTTACGCTAACACCGGCAGAGCATGAAGAATCCGGCCTTCAAGCGATTATCAAACGGGGTAACTATTACGAAGGCGGTGCCGATATCAGAAGAGAAGGCACGGCCGTCGGCTTCTAAGACATCAAAACACCCCTGTAATCAAAGCGATAACGCTCTGGCTACAGGGGTGTTTAAATCGGTCAAAATATCCTGCTGATAGATACGATTCTTATCGTAACCGATCTAAAGTAAATCCACTCGCAACGGAAATTTTAAGCCTGCTGGCCTTCCAATTCGGCATGTTCTGCTTCGCGCAAGATGTAACCGCGTCCCCAGACCGTTTCGATATAATTTTCGTCAGGATAGGCTTTGTTCAGCTTTTTCCGCAGTTTGCAGACAAAGACATCAATAATTTTTAATTCCGGTTCATCCATCCCACCATAAAGATGGTTCAAGAACATTTCTTTCGTGATGGTGGTGCCTTTTCTCAAAGACAGCAATTCCAATATGGCATATTCTTTACCGGTCAGATGAACAGGCTTGTTATCAATCTCGACTGTTTTACTATCAAGATTGACGGTTAAACGGCCTGTTTTAATAATTGACTGGGAATGGCCTTGGGAACGGCGAACAACGGCTTGAATACGGGCAATCAATTCTTCCTGATGGAAAGGCTTGGTCAAATAATCATCAGCCCCAAAGCCCAAAGCCCGCACTTTGGATTCCATTTCGGCAATACCAGACAATACAATGATCGGCGTTTTTACCTGCGCCGTCCGTAACGTCTTTAATACTTCATAGCCATGCATATCGGGCAAATTGAGATCAAGACAAATGATATCATAATCATACAGCTTGCCCAGATCGATGCCTTCTTCGCCAAGGTCTGTCGTATAGACATTGAAACGCTTTTTCGTCAGCATCAATTCGATAGATTTCGCCGTTGTCGGCTCATCTTCTATCAATAAAACACGCATTCTCCATTCCCCGTTATAGCTGTCATACTATTATTATAGTTGACAGGTTAACTACGCCCCCTGCCATCAACTATCTTTTTCCTAGATATCTCCGTATCTTTGATGAAAAAGAAAGAAAGCCAGCATTCCATGAATTTTTATTATGTGATCAAAAAGAAGAATGCTGACATCTATAATAATTTACGATCAAGATTCTGTTTTATATTTTAACTCTAAAAAGCGCTGCTGAGTAGCCAATTTATCAAGATCATGATGGGCAAGCTCTTCTTCTATGCGACCTAGTGCCTGATTGATCACATCTAGGCCGGTTGCAAGCTGTGAATCAGGGCTATCCAGACCAGCGCGTTTCTGTGTTCTTAAGTTAACGGGTATTTCGACATAGCCTTTAACCAATTCCGGCATTTCTTCACTGACCAATTTTCGCATCTGGGTCGCTGTCGGATCATCTTCCGGCAGTTTTTCGGTGACAGAGGACAAATGCGATAATTTATCAAGGATCGATTCTGCCAAAGGACGGGCAGGCGGCGGCAAAGCCTGTTTCTGGGCTGACAGCCATGAAGCGGCCTGCGACGGTAATTGTTTTAAAGACTGTTTTTGCAAATTTTCAATTTTAACCGGACGCGGCAAGGGCAGGGTCAAAGGTGCCAAAATACTCCCCAAGACCAAGGCCGCAAAAGTCAGGATAATACCAGAAATGCCCAGCGGATGGATAAAACCAATAATAAAGGCGGCCAGTATAATCGCCGCATCCGTTACACATAGCCGCTTTAGTCGCCGTCCTAACAGGCTTTTCTTTGCAAAGGCGCGGCTTGCTTCTTGACCATCCCGAAGCCTTGCCAAAACAGCCTGCGCTTCCAAAAGTATTTGCTGATTACTGGCCATTTATTTCCCTTACAAAGGCTTGAACGGATCTCCTGTCGGAACCGTTTTAGAAGCCGCCGCCGCAGGCGGTGCATTTTTGTCCTCTGCCTGCATCAACTGTTTCATTGCTTGGTCTTGACCTTGGCCGGAACCTTGCGCCCGCGCAATATAACCGCGTGATTTCTCAATTTCGTCAGACAAGACATCGACCGTCTGTTTCATCGAAGACAAGGCTTGGACTTTATATTGGTCAATAGAATCCATGGTTGCATAGATATTGCTAAAGGCACGCTTCAGAACATCGAGTGGGATCGTTGCCGATGCCGCTTGTTTCTGAATCTCTCCGGTCTGGTTTCTTAACATTTCGCCAGTGGAATCGATAATATTCGCCGTCGTGCTGTTCAAAGCATTGATCTGTTCCAGAACAAGCTTTTGGTTGGTCAAAGCCTGCGCCACGGTCACGGCTGTTTTTAGGGCGGCCACTGTCGTTGTCGAAGCGCGATCAACCCCTTTAATCAGTTCGATATTATTCTTTCTGACCAGATCCAATGCCAGATAGCCCTGAACACTCACGGCTAATTGGGTCAAAAGATCTGTTACCCGTTGCCGGACATAGAACAGCGCGCTTTCCCGCAAGGTCTTGGCTTTGGCTGGATCGCTGATGTCCAGCTCATGACTTTTGGCTTCCAACTGGCTATCCAGCGTTTTCGCCATATAAATCATCTGTTCCAGACGTTCCAACGTCGCCCATAAGGTCTGGCGCTCAACGTCAATCGCCGCATTATCTTTCAACAATTCATCCTTACCGCTTTCAAGACTGGTAAGAATGGTGCCGATATGGGATTGCGCCGATTTATAGCTGTCGAAATAATCGCGGAGCTTGTTTCCGAAAGGAATAATACCAAAAATCTTCTTGGGCGCCGTTAAATCACCGCGTTTTCCGGGATCAAGGTCTTCGATCACCCGCCGCAACTGGGCAAGATTGGAACCAATGGGGCTACTGCCATCCATGGCTTTAACCGGACGATCCAAAAAACGATTAGATTGATTGGCGGCTTCCCGAATTTCATTGCGTCCCAGATTGATGATAGAATCAACTTTTTTGCCAAATTCGGGGCTATTGGGATTTTCGGCCACCAGTTCTTCAATAAAGCCGCTCACCTTGGCTTCAAGCTGGCTTTTTTTGCCATCATCCAATGGGACTAAACCATCGGCTTTTTCTGTCGAAACGGGTGGAACAGGATCAGGGGGAGTTAGCTTTAAATCAGCATTATTCTGACCAGCGGCATTATTTTCTGTAACCATCAAGCGGCACTCCCCAACTATCCATCTGTAAAATCTGGCCTTTTATTTCCGGTCTTCAAGAGACGAAAAGAAATTTAACGCTTTTACCTGACCCATTCCAAACCGATTTCATTATAAATGTCGCGATCTTCATCCCATCTCGGGCTGACTTTAACATGCAGGAATAGATGAACTTTGCAGCCTAAAATCTGGGATAATTCGGCACGGGCTTTACTGCCGATTTCTTTCAGCCTTGCACCATGATGACCGACAACAATCGCCTTTTGGGAATCGCGGGCGATCAAGATTTGCTGATGAATAGCGACCGAACCATCTTTCCGCTCTTCATATTTTTCGGTTTCAACTGCGGCGGCATAGGGTAATTCATCATGAAGCTGTAAAAAGATTTGTTCGCGGGTAATTTCTGCTGCCAACATACGATCCGTGACATCTGACACCTGATCTTCTGGGAAATGCCATGGGCTTTCCGGCATCATATCCGCCAAAGAACGCTTAAGATCGGCGACCCCATCTCCGGTTGTGGCCGAAACCATAAACAAGGCTTCCGGCTTGATCGCTTCATAAAGCTTTTGTGCCAAAGCCAGTAATTCAGCTTTCGGGGTGATATCGACTTTATTCAGAATAATAACTTTGGGTTCTTTACGGGCGGCAACAGCTTCCACCAAAGGTTCAATTCGGCGGGTAAGACCAGAAGAGGCATCCACCACCAAAGCCACGAGATTGGCACCTTCGGCACTGCCCCAAGCGGCGGCAACCATCGCGCGATCAAAACGCTTTTTCGGGGTAAAAATACCGGGCGTATCCACTAACAAGATCTGGGTCTGATCCTGCAAGGCAATACCCATTAAACGGGCGCGGGTTGTCTGCGCCTTGGGGCTGATAATGGCAATTTTCTGGCCAACCAACGCATTAACAAGGGTTGATTTACCAGCATTCGGCGCACCCACAATGGCGACCAGACCGCAATGCTGGGTATTCTCTGAAGGCGTATTCGTATCTTTCATTCTTTCTTCATAGAGAGAAGCGGGACGGAAAGGAATACCGCTTCTTTTCCGGTATTATCCTTCTCTCTTTTTATTTGTGATAGAGGCATAATCACCATTCAAATGACAGGCTCTCTTCGCAAAGACGTTGATAAAAAGGCCGCCTGCCACAACAGAACGGCCTTTTCAGATTAAATAGAAGCAAGCCGACGACTGTTACCGACCTAATTTGGTCAGACTGCGATCAAGCGCTCCGGTTAACCAATCAATATCGCCACTCTGGAAGGCCAGAGGTGGCCGCAATTTCAGAACATTACCATAAGGCCCAGCAACCGAGGTCAGAACATGTTCGTCGCGAAGCGCTTCGATCAGATCGAGTGCCAATTCTTTATCCGGTTCTTTGCTGTTGCGATCTTTCACCAATTCAAAACCGATGAACAGACCGGCACCCCGAACATCTCCAACGGATTCATGCTTATCTTGCAGTTTTTTCAGTTCACCCAAAAGTTCAGCCCCGACTTTTTGGGTATGGGTCTGAAGATTTTCTTCCTTGATGACATTCAAAACGGCAGAGGCCGCCGCCATTGAAACCGGATTGCCGCCGAATGTGTTGAAATAAGGGACATGGTTACTAAAGGCTTCCATCACTTCCTTGCGGGCGAAAAGACCGGAAACCGGAATACCATTCCCCATCGGTTTTCCCGTTGTTACGACATCGGGAATTAAGCCATGCCGCCCAAATCCCCAGAAAGATTCACCGGTTCTAACAAAGCCCGGCTGCACTTCATCGGCAATGAAAATACCGCCATTTTTGTGGACGACATCAATCGCCTCTTTCAAAAATCCGGCTTCACCTGGCAAGACACCATCCGAAGAGAAAATCGAATCCGCCATAAATCCGGCAAATTTGATGCCATGGGCAGCCATATCATCAATCTGCTTTTGCATTTCGGCGGCAAACCATGCACCGGCATCTTGTCCTGCCAAACGATAATGGTCAGGCGCAGGCACCAAACGCGTATTCGGGGACAAATTTTGACCGCTACCAAGGGCAGGGGATGCGCCAGAGGTCAGAAAACTGGTACCGTGATAGGATTCCTGCGTCACGATAATGCCGGTTCCACCCGACCATTCACATGCGATCCGCATTGCCAGATCATTGGCTTCGGATCCGGTGCACATATACATAGCGCGATTGATTTCTTCCGGCATGGTTGCCAAAATCGCTTCGGAATAATCAAGGATCGTTTCATGCAAATAGCGGGTATGGGTATTCAACCGGCCCATCTGCTCATAAACCGCTTCGATAACGGCAGGATGGCAATGACCGATGCTGGCAACATTGTTATAAACATCCAGATATTTATCACCATTGGCATCCCATAAATAAGCCCCTTTTCCGCGCACCAGATGGACAGGACGGCGATAAAAAAGGCGATAGGATGCGCCCAAAAGATCTTTACGGCGCTCGGTCAGGGAACGCGTTGCCTCATCCAAAGCGGCGGCATGTTCATCCCGAAAACTGTTCGTGTCCATAATGGTAGAGCGACTTGACACAGTATTCTCCTTTTCAGGATTAAAAAGAAAACTAATGTTCCAATTATGTCAGTCGTCCTTGAAACAAACTTGACGGCAGAAGACATTCTTAATTTTTTTATGTCAAAAGTTTCGTCTTTTATTTCTTTGCGGTCAAAAAAGGGTCGTCTCCAGCCAAGTTATAAATCTCAACCTCTTCTTATCATGACTCCAGAAAATAAACGTTCAGGAGTCTGCCACATGAATTCCCGACATGCCGATAATCTCGACACCTCCATTCTTTCCCAATTGGCAGCGCAAGCAATGGAGGCCTATCCTAAAGCCTATCAGGGAAAAATCCGGCTTTTAACGCGTTCGGAAAATGCGACTTTTCACATTGCGGCATCTTCCGGTGAAAATTATGCCCTGCGCCTGCACCGTCCCCATTATCACGATAAACAAAGCATTACGGGCGAATTGGCATGGCTGAAAGCGTTACAGGAAGATATCGGTTTAACGGTGCCGCAAGCTATTCCTGACCGCGATGGGGAAGTGATTCAAACCCTAAAAGCGCCCGATGGCGCGCTGCGCTATGCGGTGCTTTTCAACTGGGTCGAAGGCGAAATGCCAACGGCTGATCTTGACCCTTCGCTGTTCCAAAGACTGGGCGAAGTGACCGCCCATCTGCATCAGCATAGCCAACGCTGGGAAAAGCCGGATAATTTCAAACGTCTTATCTGGAATCATGAAAATATGGTGGGTGCCGACGGCTATTGGGGCGATTGGCGCGCCACTCCGGGGCTAGATTCAAACGGCATTATCATTATGCGTGAAGCTATGGAGCAAATCGGGCAATCCTTGGAAAAATTTGGCCAATCTTCCGACCGTTACGGCCTTATCCATGCGGATTTAAGATTAACCAATATTCTTATCCATGAAGGCGATACAAGGGCGATTGACTTTGATGACTGCGGCACTGGATGGTTTCTGCATGATCTCGCTGCGGCGATCAGTTTTGAAGAACATAATCCGGCCGCGCCTTTATGGGTCGAAAATTGGCTGAAAGGCTATGATCGAGTTCAGTCCCTTTCTCGGGAAGAAATTGATATTCTTCCAGCGCTTTTCGCCCAAAGAAGAATCCAAATGACGGCATGGGTTGGATCTCATGCGGATACCGATATGGCGCGCAGTTTAGGGGGCGACTGGCTGGCACATACGGTGCGCTTATGCCGTGACTATCTTGACGGAAAAACACCGCTTGGTGCTGCCTAAAAAACGATCCAATCCAGACTCTCTTTTCAGACTTCCAATCTCTTCCTTCATAAAATTTCACTATTTTATAAGGAAGAGATTTTTTTAAATTTTATATTGCAATTTGATGACATAATATGATGTTATCCATTTAGGATATAATTTTGGGCATATTCATAGACTCATTATCCTGATGAACCGCATGCCAAGGAAAGTCTGGAAATATGACATCTTCTCTAAATACAGCTTTCTCGAAAACCCTCTCTTCCTTTGAAGAAGTCCATCATGGTGTTCTTGCCGCCGCTGGAAGCGGACTTGGCGATTTTATTAAAAAAACAGGCGGCGATGCTGACCGTGTCTTTGGGTCATGCGGCGTGGATCCGGCGATTATGGAACGCCCAACACACAGCCTTAGCCTCACCAATTATTGCCGCTTAATGGAAGAAGCCGCAATCGATTCCCAAAATGGTAATTTCGGGTTGCATTATGGCAAGCAATTCCAGCCACAAAATCTTGGGTTAATCGGTTATATCGGTCTCTCTTCTCCGACATTGGGTGACGCCCTTTCCAATGTTGCAAAAGATTTTCACTGGCACCAACATGATACCTTAACCCGCTTTGTAAAACGGGAAAATCAATGGCATTTTGAATATCAGGTCAGACATGGTGCCATTACAAGACGGCGGCAGGATGCCGAGCTTTCTATGGGGATGATTCTGAATATCATCCGCAGCGCGCTTGGTTCTAAATGGACGCCGCAAGAGGTCAATTTTGAACATTATCGGCCAGAACAGGCACATGAACATGAAAAAGTGTTTGGTGCGGCAGTCTGGTTTGAACAACCCTGCAACTCTATTGTGCTTTCTGAAAAAGACTTGATGCGCCCGATGCCGGGTTATGAACCGGTCTTATTAACGGTAATGCGGGAAACCATCCGCCGTCTAAATCGCCATAATGTGCCGCAATCATTCCCTGAACGGGTGAGGGCGATCATCCGTATCATGCTGCCCCAAGACGACTTTTCTCTTGAAAAGATTTCCGAAAAAATGGCGATGACGCCTTGGTCTTTGCAACGGCGGTTGAAAGAAGAAAATGTCACTTTTCTCACGTTGATAGATTCCGTCCGCAAAGAAATGGCTATCGACTATATGAAGCAACCTCATCTAACGATTTCAGATATTACTTTTATGCTGGGCTATTCCGAGGTCTGCGCGCTTTCACGGGCTTTTCGGCGCTGGTTCGGTGTCAGCCCCCGTGCATGGCGTAAAAATTATGCCAGTAATGCCAAGGCCTGAATAAAAGGTCGCTGATAACACATAATAGGGCTTTGTTTTGATCCTGCACCGGAATTTTTCCGTGCGGGATAATTTTTATACCGCCTCTCGCATCCTTATTTCGTCCCTCTCACTTACCAGAAAACCCTTTTGATAAGCCGCTTTTGGGTTATTCCTCTTAATCGACAGAGTTCTTTAAAAACGGTAAATTATCACGAAAGATTAAAATTTATTTTCAATAAACAACAAATTGTCATTAAGGGTCAAGTTTATATGCTTTCATTGCCGATATGGTTTTCTTGTGACTATAGAAAATCCGGTAAGGGGAGAGTCCTCCAAGATGCCAGAAAAATCTCCGAAGCTTTCAAAAACGCTTAGCTCTTTTCATCTCTGGGGCATCGCCGTTGGCCTTGTGATCTCAGGTGAATATTTTGGCTGGAGCTATGGCTGGGCGACCGCGGGAACCATGGGTTTTCTGATCGCGACGGTTATTGTTGCGGCTATTTATACCAGTTTCATTTTCAGCTTTACAGAACTCACCTGCTCTATTCCGCAGGCAGGGGGGCCTTTCGCCTATAGCTTTCGGGCTTTAGGTAAATGGGGTGGTGCCATTGCCGGTATGGCAACCTTGGTTGAATTTTTATTCGCCCCTCCGGCTATTGCTCTAGCCATTGGTTCCTATCTCAATGTGCAATTTCCGTCACTTTCTCCCAAAATGGCGGCGGCCTGTGCTTATATCGTTTTCATGGCTTTGAATATCGTGGGTGTCAGAATCGCCGCGACATTCGAGCTTTTCATCACTGTTGCCGCTATTTTTGAATTACTGGTTTTCATGGGGGTCGTTGCACCTGCTTTTTCATGGGAACAATTCCTGCATGACGGCTGGGGTGTTGCCAGCCATTTCGACATTCAGGCCATTGGCGGGATATTTGCTGCTGTGCCTTTTGCGATCTGGTTCTTTCTGGCAATTGAAGGGGTCGCTATGGCCGCTGAAGAAGCCAAAAATCCCCGCCGTTCTATCCCGATCGCTTATACCGCTGGTATCTTAACGCTGGTTTCTCTTGCTTTCGGTGTGATGGTTTTTGCTGGTGGTTCTATGGATTGGCATCAGCTTGCCAATTTGAACGATCCACTACCTCAAGCGATGAAACATGTGGTCGGCGCGCATAGCGGCTGGTTGCATATGCTTGTTTTCCTCGGGTTGTTCGGGCTAGTTTCTTCCCTGCATGGTATCATCATGGGCTATGGTCGCCAGATTTTTGCCTTGGCAAGGGCAGGTTTTCTTCCGGCAACGCTTGGGAAATTACATATCAAACTGCAAACCCCTTATGCCGCGACTATCGCCGGTGGTTTAGTCGGTATCGCCGCTATCTTTGCCGATGATGTTCTTTCTTTCGGCGGTCATTCTCTGACGGCTATTCTGGTAACAATGTCGGTTCTTGGCTCGCTTACCATGTATGTGTTGAGCATGGCCAGCCTGTTCCGCTTGCGTCAAACCATGCCGGATTTACCACGCCCTTACAAAGCGCCTCTTTATCCTTTCTTGCCTGCCTTGGCGCTGATTGGGGCTTTCTTCCTGCTCGCCGCCGTTATTTACTATAATGCCGGCATTTCCTTCATCTATGCGCTTTTAATGTGCATTGCCTGCCCGCTTTGCCTTTACAGCTACAAGCGGAGCCAAAACAAAAAAACAGAAGAAAACGATATCACGACATCTGCTATTCTCGCTGCCGAGGGGGCGGAAGAATAAGCGGTCAACGCAGCGACTGTTTTTGTGAAAAAAGGATGTCCGACATGCGCTATTACACCTTATCTTTTTGCTTTGGTTGCTGTCTTATCGGCATGGTCGGCGTGCAATCGCCTGCCTTGGCAGAAGTCCAAACGGGCGATACGCCAACGCCACCGGCCGAACTTTTGCAAAAGGCTGCTCCTGACAAAGCTGACTATGAACAGTCACAAGACCCTGATTTACCCGCTCTTGAAGCGGGAAATCTGTTTCATAGTAAAGGCGGAAAACTTTCTTATTGGGACGGCCTTGTCGGTCATGCCATGATCGAAGGGGGTGCGAATGGAAACCCTGTTACCCATTCAGGCCGCAACTTCGGGCAGTATTTTACTGATAAATCCAATACAGGTACGCTTAACCAGATCACGGCTTCTATTTCTCATCCCGTAACCCCAATCGGAAAAGGCTATGGCATCGGCTTTGTTGTGGAAATGCTCTACGGTTCCGATGCGCGGGTCGATCCTACCTTAGGCATGGGGGACGGCGCTTTAAAAGGCGGCTATCAATGGGCGCCAACTCAGGCGCATATTGATGTTCATACCCCTTGGCTTTTCAAACATGGTATCGATTTCCAAATCGGGCAGATGTATGGCTTGATGGGGGTCGAAGGTATCCCAGCCCTTGCACGTCCCTTCTACAGCTACAACTACAGTTCGGATTATATCGTTCCCTTTGAAACGGTAGGGATCGTCGCGACAATGCATGTCTCTCGCGATATTGATTTCCTGCTTGGTATTGATTCCGGTAACGCGTCTACTTTCGGTAATGCGACCGTCAATAAACAACCCAAAGGTTATGCGGGTCTCGTCTTTAAAAACCTGATGGATAACAAAATGACCATCCGCGCCATTTCCCATTTAGGGCCCGCGGGTAACTCCGGCACCGCTGTAACCTCGGCTGATGGCTGGACGAGTGCTGGTATCGGTTCGGCTGCCAATAAACTGATGCAATATAATGTTGAAGTCAGCATGAGCTATCGCTTCACGGATAAAGTCACCTTTACAGAAGACATCATCGTCGATCGGGATGAATCCATCCGCGACACCGCTTATGGCTTCACCTCTTATGTGGCATGGGATTTACGGAAAAACCTAACTCTGAATTTCCGTGGAGAAATCTTCCGTGATAATACTGGCGGGGTCATTACCCAATTTATTGGTAGCGATTCCTACAGAAGTTACCTCAGAAATCGGCCTTATGCTTATTACAGCGCCCCCGCGACCACTTATGGCGAGCTGACCGCTGGCGTGTCATGGAAACCGCCGGTTATCAACGATCATCTGGGGAAGGGGACTTTCACTTTACGGCCAGAACTCCGACTGGATAGATCTTTAAACGGCACACATCCCTTTAACAGAAGTGCTTCGGTCATGAATCCGGTGGTTACAAACGGAACCCGAAATATGTTCTGGGTCAGTTGTGACGCGATCCTCAGTTTCTGATCTTCGAACAGAAAGGGCATCTATCTTAATTTAAAGGGGGGATAATGAATAAAGGTGGTATCAAATAAATGGTGCCGGGTGAGGGACTCGAACCCCCATGGTCGCTACTTACAAGGTAGGTGCCTAACCATTCGGCCAACCCGGCAGTGATTCGTCTTTCCAGTAAAGCATTTTGATAGAAAAGGGAATCGCTACTTCGCAAAAAAAATCAATTTTTTCCAAATTTTTATAACTTTTCAAGCTGTTGCAGGATTCCTCTCCATAAAAAACATTTTCCTCGAGAGAGGAGGCATCTTTTTTGGCTGATAAACGCTTTTTTGGAACAAAGACGTTTCCTAATCAAGAAAAGGCTTTAAAAGCTAAGATTATGAATAATGATGCTTTCATAAGCTGGATTGAAAAAAATTTAGGCCATCGGCCTAAAGATCCGGCCTTGTTTTTACGAGCCATGACTCATCCCAGTCATGGCAACAGCGATTATCAAAGATTAGAGTTTTTAGGCGACCGTGTTTTAGGATTGGTCATTGCCAATTGGTTATACGACCTGTTCCCTCGCGAACCGGAAGGCAAATTGTCCCGACGATTAAACAGCCTTGTTTCAGGGGCTAGCTGCGCCAGCATTGCGCGGATTGTCGGACTTCCTCAATGGCTCCGTCTGGGAAAACAGGCGCGCGATGACGGCGCGGCGGCCTCTGACAATGTCTTGGGCGATGTGATGGAAGCCATGATTGGTGCCATCTTCTTGGAATCCGGTATCGAAGCCGCAGGCAAACTTATTCATAAATACTGGGCGCCTTTGGTGACGGGACAGGAATCCGCCCCGAAACATCCGAAATCGGCTTTGCAGGAATGGGCAGCCGCCCATAACCGCCGCCCGCCTGTTTATGAAATTGTCAGTCGGACAGGCCCCCAGCATAATCCTTGCTTTACCATTCAGGTTTCTATTGCCGGTGTCGGTGAAGCCAGTGCCGAAGGCTCTTCAAAGCAGGAAGCCCAAACGGCTGCTGCTCAAGCGCTTTTGGATATTTTGGCGCAATAACAAGGACGGCTTAAAGCCTGCCCGCTTTTACCATTGACCGAATACAGGCCAAGGGAACAGCTCTATTCTTGTGTAAAAAGCTATCTTTCCGGCTATTCTTGCCTTCTTTATTCCGATTATAGCCGGATCTCGCCCAATAAATTAGACGCCAGAGGTGAGGGCATATTGGCTTACTCACAGCTTTTTATTCAACAGTAGTGTATGATATAACGCTCATTAAAACAGGCTGCCTTTTTAAAAGACAGCCTGCTGTTCGTTGCCGATTTTTCGTAAAATTTTAATGGCTATGCCATGTTATGAACATAGCGGGATGTTTCCGCATTTTTCATCAAAAGATTGTAGATCCACGGCGATCCATTGCCACTTTCATGGGTTTCAGCCAGATGATGGCAAGCCAAATAGGTCATTGCCGGATTTAACCGACGCGGTTCCCAAGCCATAAAATCACTAATTTGTGATGGATCAGTCGGAAAATTTTTCTCACTGACCATCGCTTTCGCCAAGGTCAAAGCGTCATCAGCTGGCCGCCATGCCATCCAAAAGCTGTCAAAAACGGCGTATAATTTGGCATGGGGGGCAATGGAATGACCATCATCCTGAAATAACACCATTTCAGAGCCTAAATCATCAATACCGTCTTTGACATCTTCTTTTGATAATCCGGTGCGTTTAACCAATTCATCCATGGAAATGGGCTGATCGAATTCGCCCCCATGATAGCTGGTTTGAACAAAAACTTGAGCCACAGCCTTACAATTCGCGGAATAGGCAGAGGCTTCTGATGTCTGGTTAACCATAATCCAGATCCTTTCAGGGACAGATAATGATGAAAATGGTTATCCTGATTTTAAAATATTCAAATAATTTCAGATACAAAAGTTCTTCACAAAGATACGAAATTATCTTTTAAAAAAGACCAAACCATTTCAACATCTACTATGGGGTTAAACGCATGACATGAAATTTAGATCATTTTTTCTCGTTATATATCTATTTTTTCGCACGATTGGGCGCAGACTATTATCTTGTTATTTAGAAACCCATAATCAGAATTTTTGTTCGCCAAAAACTAGCTATCCCCGTGTAATCAAAAACAAAATCTAACCGCTCTTCATTTTTCTTTGGTCTGTCCCCATGCCTTGAAAATGGATTTTGTTTCGTTTCCTTACATTCCAGCCACTTGGCTCAAAATCTTGTCCCTTTTGTTGTTATAGGAAGAACAACCAAGGATATAATCATCATGGGACATATTCTGATTACGGGTGCCGGTAGCGGTTTTGGGAAAGAAATTGCTTTCCGTCTGGCAGAACAAGGACATGACGTTATTGCTGCGGTCGAAATCCAGCCCCAGATATTTGCCTTGCAGCAAGAAGCGCAAAAACGCGGCCTCTCTTTATCAATAGAAAAACTGGACATCACCGATCCGGCTGATCGTGCCAAAGCATGGCAATGGGACGTTGATATTTTACTGAATAATGCTGGCATTTCCGAAGGCGGTTCGGTTACCGATATTCCGGCAGAAAATCTTCGGAAACAATTTGAAGTCAATGTGATAGGTACAATCTTGCTTACGCAAGGCTTCGCTCGCGAGATGGTCAAAAATAAAAAAGGCCGAATTGTTTTTATGTCCTCGGTCGCGGGTCTTACCGTTGACCCTTTTACGGGAGCCTATTCGGCTTCCAAACATGCGATAGAAGCCTTTGCGATCGCCTTGGATAAAGAATTGAAATATTTTGGCATCCAAATTGCAACTATTAACCCGGGGCCTTTCCTAACGGGTTTCAATGACCGGATGTTTGAAACATGGAAAAGCTGGCGCGACACCCCTGAAGATAGGGTTTTTGACTATAGCCAACTTGCTTTCCCGCATGAACAATTCGACCCAGAAGAGGTTATCACAACAACGCTTTCTGTTCTGACGGGAAAAACCAAGCATTATCGCAATCTGGTGCCTGCCCAAATGGAAAAGGATACTGAAAAACAGATCAATCATGTCTGGGATAAATTGCAAAATAATCCAGAAGGGGGCGCGAAAGATCCTCTGGTGCAGAAAGCCTATCAAATAAGGCCCGGAACGCCTGCCTAAGACGGTAATTTACTGCAATTTGGTTTAAAATTAAGAAACAGTATGAAGCAATACGGACATATTTCCATTTTACAAAAATAACAGTTTTTTATAATATCGAACTACAAAAGATATCCCCCTTTTGTAAGCAGATAGTTGTAGCTTTCTCAATTCTCTTAATTCGGCCCTGCTTTTGCAGGGTCTTTTTTTTGCTCTCAACACAAAGCAAGTCTAGCCGATGCCGCTATAGATAGCCGCAGTTGCATGATAAATTTTAAGGAAATAAAATAGGACTGGTGGGCGATGACAGGCTCGAACTGCCGACATCCTCCGTGTAAAGGAGGCGCTCTACCAACTGAGCTAATCGCCCTATCGTTTTGCCAGACCCCGATGCCAGACTATCGCGCTTGGTGCAAGAGAAATTATTAAAAATTATAGCTTTAGGGCTAAATTTATTCTTACCTGAATGAACGCCAAGGCGAAGAAAAGACATCGGACGCTCCCGCTGCCTAGGGCGGAAGATAGTCTGCATAAAAAAGGCTGGCATCCTGTTTCTATAATGCCAGCCTCTTCCAATCAGATCAAAATAGAACGTCTAAATTTTAATTTAGCGGTCTTCGCTAATCCGATGATATAATTCTGGTCGCCGATCACGGAAAAAGCCGAAAGCCGCGCGATGTTGTCTTATTTGCTCAATATCAAAATGAGCGACCAAAACGCCGCTTTCATCTTTGCCAAAGGCTTGCACTAAATCGCCACGCTGATCGGCAATAAAGCTATGACCATAAAAAGATAGCGTAGCTTCCTGACCAATCCGGTTCGATGCGATGACAGGCACGACATTAGAAACGGCATGACCAATCATAGCTCGCCGCCACAAACGGCTGGTATCCAGATCGGGATCATGGGGCTCATTTCCAATCGCTGTCGGGAAAAAGAGCAACTCAGCACCCATCAGCATCATGGCACGCGCCGTTTCAGGATACCATTGATCCCAACAGATACCGACACCTATCTTGATGCCGCCACAATCCCAGACTTTAAAACCGCTATTACCGGGGCGGAAATAGAATTTTTCTTCATAGCCGGGGCCATCGGGAATATGACTTTTCCGGTAAACGCCCATAACCTCGCCATCTGAATTGATCATGGCAAGGCTGTTATAATAATGGGGCGGATCGCTTTCAAAAAAGCTGGTTGGAATAGTCACTTTCAACCGCTTAGCTAGCTTTTGCATCGCTAAGACAACGGGATGTTTTTCCACTGGCTTGGCGCGTGCAAAACAGCTCTCGTCTTCGGTCGCACAGAAATAATGCCCTTCAAATAATTCGGGCGGTAAAATAATTTTGGCACCTTGCGCCGCCGCTTCTTCGACCAATACTGAAACACGATCAATATTGGTCTGGATATCATCCGTCAAAGCCAGCTGTAATGCCGCTACAGTGATTTCAGTCATCAGTAATTCCTTCAGGCTGGCCATTGCTGGGAAATACAATGGAAGCTGCCACCCCCTGTCAAAATATGACCGGCTGGCAAGGCGACGACTTTCCGGCTTGGGAATAAGGCTTCCAAGGCTTGAACAATCGCGCTATCATTTTTGGCACCATAAACCGGAACAACAACGACCTTGTTCCCAATATAGAAATTCATATAGGAAGCCGGAACGACTTCATCATCAATCGTAATCCGTCCGGTTGAGGGGATGCGGGTTACTTTTACGCCAAACTCTGTCGCGATTTGAGCCGCTTGGTCATAGACTTCCCGATTAGGATCATCCTGATCCGTCGCGATAGGGACGACCAAATGATTTTCACCGACAAAACGAGCAAGGTTATCGACATGCCCATCAGTATGGTCATTATGCAGGCCTTTTCTCAGCCACAACACACGATCATAACCCAGATCATTCCGCAAATGACGGGCAATATCGCCCCGCGATAATTCAGGATTGCGGTTTGGATTTAACAGACATTCTTCGGTTGTAACGACCAATCCATGACCATCACCATCAATGGAACCGCCTTCCAAAACCCAATTTTTTTCTAAAACGGGCAGGGCTGTATCTTTGGCAAGATCACGTCCAATAGTCTGATCGCCATCAAGATTATATTTTCCGCCCCAACCATTGAAACGGAATAAAGCCAGCGCCTTTTTATCACCCTCTTTGACGAAAAGCGGGGCGTTATCTCTCAACCAGATATCACCGAAAGGATGGCAGATAACCTCAATATCCGATCCCGCCATTTTTACAGCTTGATCGGCTGCTTCTTTATGGGCGGCAACCAGATAAACTTTTTCCCCTTCGCCCTGCGCTGCAACAGCCTTGGCAAAAGCAACTACCTCGGCTTGTGCCGGTTCCAAATCTTCAAGCCAAAGAGAAGCATCACTAGGGAAACCGATCCAAACCGCATCATGCGGCATCCACTCGGCAGGCTGATGGTAAGGCATAAGGGAACTCTTCCTCGACAGAATTCAAAGACAAGCGCTTTAAGATAACGGAATAAATAACAAAACAGGAAAAATAAAATCTATCTGATATTCGGAAATGTTTCTAGCATAGGCTGTCCGGCTATTGAGATGCATTATTACAACCCGATTCCCCGCAGAAGTAAATTATTTTTATTTTTGAAGGTTAGATTGCGGATCATTAAAAAAGAGCTTGCCCAGATCATTTTAGGGCTATTATCCTGACATCCTGACATCCTGACATCCTGACATCCTGACATCCTGACATCCTGACATCCTGACATCCTGACATCCTGACATCCTGACATCCTGACATCCTGACATCCTGACATCCTGACATCCTGACATCCTGACATCCTGACATTGCCCCCATTATATTCTCGCCTTGTTCCGATCGCTCAACGCCTCTTTACCACAACCTCAATGCCCATAAAAAAAGGCCAGCAGAATAACTTCTGCTGACCTTCTTCTTTCGGGAAAAAACCAAAAATTAACGTGAATAGAATTCGACGACCAGATTCGGTTCCATTTTCACCGGATAAGGTACTTCGTCCAGCGTTGGGATGCGAACGAAGGTCACTTTCGTGTTACCATCAGGCAAAACATAGTCAGGAATGTCGCGTTCTGCGAGGCTCTGAGCTTCAAGAACCAGTGCCATTTCCTGTGCTTTGCTGCCCAAGGAGATTTCATCACCCGGATTTACGCGACGGGAAGCGATGTTGCACTTCACACCATTGACGCGAATATGACCATGGCTGACCAACTGGCGGGCAGCAAAAATGGTCGGAGCGAATTTTGCGCGGTAAACAATCATATCCAGACGACGTTCCAGAATACCGATCAGATTCTGTGACGTATCGCCCTTTAATTTGGAAGCGTCATCATAAGAACGACGGAACTGCTTTTCGGTCACATCGCCATAATAACCCTTCAGCTTCTGCTTTGCTTTCAGCTGAAGACCATAGTCAGAAATTTTGGAACGGCGACGCTGACCATGCTGACCGGGGCCATATTCACGACGATTGACTGGGGATTTAGGACGACCCCAGATGTTTTCGCCCATACGGCGGTCAATTTTATACTTTGAACTATGACGCTTCGACATAGATATAACCTCAATTGCGTTGTTATCAAATTTCGGAATAACCGAAAGACGGATCCGGAACCGCGCTGCCAAGTAGAAACTTAGGCGGGCAGGACTACCGCTTCACCGGAGTGCGGAGCCAATTGCGGGATGTCTTATGACGACCGAAAACTTATTCGTCAAGATTGCAGCCAAGAAATATTAGGATTCGACCCTGTTTCGGCCATTATTTTTGGCCCAGTAAAGCAAACTATCGGCCTTATCGAGGGCAATCGAAATGGATTCCTCTGTTGTTATTTCAAAAAGACCAATGCTAACCGTAATTTTTAATTCTGTTTCACCATTTTTAATTACTATTTTCGTGAATTCATTGCGTATCCGTTCAGCGATATGGCGGGACATCTCAATCGAAGCCGAAATCGCTATGATAAATTCATCGCCTCCATAGCGACCGGCAAAATCTTCCTGACGGATATTATTGCGAATAATTGAAGCAGCATTCCGCATGACATCATCACCGACCAGATGGCCATAACGGTCATTGATTTTTTTGAAATGGTCAACATCCAGCATTGCAATTGAGATAGCATTCTCATTCAACAAAGCATCTTGATGCAATTCGCTCAATTTAGCCATCAAGGCTCGACGGTTTAAAAGCCCCGTCAAAACATCCGTATTGGCCAGTTCACTTAATTGTTTATTCGCCTGCTGCAATTCATGGGTGCGGCCATCAACCAAATGTTGCAGTCGCCTTGTGCGCCTTTCTAGTAAGAAAGTGCGAAACAAGACCGCCAAATATAAAGCCAGCAAGATCAATGCTGCGACCGCAATCCCAATTTGCCAATGCTCATACCAACGCGGTGCGACTTTAAACAGAAAACGCGCTTCTTTCTGATAGGAATGCAGGCCAAGAACTTCTGCCCGCATATGCAGGGCATAATGACCACTCGGCAAATTGGTATAGATGGCCACCGGCGGCGTATTGTCCGGTATCCTAATCCACTCGGAATCGATGCCTTCCAGTTTGTAACTATATCTGACATCATTAGGCGCACTATAATCCGACAAGATAAAGCCAACGCGAAGCGAGCGGGTTCCCGGCGGAATATCGAACATCTGGTCGGTATGGGGCAACAATCCAAAAGGCAGCGTTTTTTCATTCAGATCAAGGGCTGTTATCTGAATTTTCGTCGCACTATTTCCGCCATTGCCTAATTGGGCAGGCGAAAACAGGATTTGTTCCGGCGCAATAACTGTTAACCCGTTGGTGCCACCGGAAAGGATTGACCCGTCTTCGGTTAAAACAGACGCTCTCTGGCTAAAATGACCGCTCGAAACATGGTCACGCTGCCCCAAAAAGTGGCTTTGTCTGTTCACGGAATCAAAAACCGAAATACCGTCGGGACTGGATGACCAGATATGACCGAATTTATCAACAATCAGACGGTTAATCTCATTCGATGAAGGTTTATTCTTC
Source organism: Zymomonas mobilis subsp. mobilis ATCC 10988 (assembly GCF_000175255.2). NCBI lineage: Bacteria > Pseudomonadati > Pseudomonadota > Alphaproteobacteria > Sphingomonadales > Zymomonadaceae > Zymomonas > Zymomonas mobilis. The sequence continues at coordinate 2,014,570 of NC_017262.1, forward strand.
CGGTAGATATTATTGAGATTATATCCATTTTTTGTCGGAAAGAGATGGCTAATCCCATTAAAACTACCGACCAACATGCTGTTATCATTGTCTGTAGCGAGAGATGTTACAAAACTATGCGAAAAAAGCAGCCGATCGTCCGGCTTTCCTAATAGGTTATTAAATCCAGAGCGATGCGTGTCATGGATACTGATACCATCGGTGGTTGCAATCCAGACTTCCTCATCTGACCGCACGGCAATGTCTTTGATATGGTCGCCAATCAGGCTGTCTCTGTCATCGATATTATGGGTAAAATGAGTAACTTTTTCAGTGCTTCTGTCTTTGACGTAAAGGCCGCTATTCGTTCCGATAAAAAGATTATATTTGGTTTCGGCTAGGGCTGTAATCGTCTCCTTGCCTAAAATATCATCCATGATAGCGGTCGTTGAAAAATCATTCGGATCAATACGGGCAAGACCCAAAGAACCGGCCAGAATAGCGCCATCCTTTGCCTGTAAAAAGGCTCTGACCGGCTGCGCCATTTGTAAGCCTTTTAGGCTTATCTTTTTAATCTGGCTTCTTTGTTGGTCGATCATATTGATCATGCCATTTTGAAGACCAACCCATATACGGCCTTTTTCATCAGCCAACAGCGCTTCAATCGAATCGCTAATCATGCCGTTTTTATCGACCAGAATATCAGGCAGATTAAAGGCAATAGACGGATGGGGATCCCATCTGGATACACCGCGATCGGTTGCAATCCAGATACCGCCATCACGGTCAGCCATAAGGGACAGAATATTATTCCCGCTTACAGAATGGTCATTCAGCGGATTATGCGTCCATGTCCTGACATATCCGGTATATTCTTCTCCCGGAGGCGCACATAACTTCCCCTTGGTTCCGGCAGTCCAAAAGGCATAATCAATAATACCGCCACCCATGGTCGCAATCCAGATATGATTATCCGGCAATTCGGCAAAGCCGTGAATACTTCTGTAATTCAAATAGGGTGATGAGGCTTTTAACGGTTTGGGTTGATAAAAACGGCCATCTGCAGTCATATAAAGACCACCATGAAAGGCTGATCCAACCCATAATCTATCGTCGCGATCTTGATAGAGTGCCGTAATCTGGCTGGTTAAAAGGGTATCTATTTCCTTTTCCGAAGAACGAAGCGCGGTAAAAGCGTCATTCTCTTTTCGGCGGAAAAATAGACCATCATTACTGGCAATCCACAGGCGATTATCCTTTGTCACCAAAAGATCGGTAATATGATGAATGTCCCCCTTATCCGAAAAAGGCAGCTTTTTTCATAATGAATAGAATTACTGCCAGCTTTCAGATGTCCAATTCCGGCATCGGAAATAACCCAAAAGCCATTGTGATTATCCGAAGCAATAACTTGGATAGATAGGCCGCGCCCGGTCGGGGCATCCGAAGATATCGGATCAAAATAATTGGTTTTAGGATCGAAACGGATAACACCCGCTGTTGCCGTTCCTAATAGAAAACCCCCACTATTTTGGGGACGCATCGTGCGAATAATACTATCGGGCAAACTATGGGGCTGATTGGCTTGCGGCCTGAATAGCTGGATATGGAGCCCGTCAAAGCGAAATAAGCCATTCGCAATATTGATCCATATCAAGCCATCCGAATCCTGCATAATTGCATTGACCGTTGTTTGCGGCAGATTCGGGATAGCACCCATGTCGGTAAAAAAAGCAGACTGGAAATTCTGCCAACCATGCATAGAATCGATAACACCGGGCAAGTGAAAGGTTTTTTCTGCCCGACATTTGACGTCTTCATTCGCCGAACGCGAAGATATGCCTTCCCAATGAGACAATAGCGGGCGACCATTCGCAAGCATTGCCTGAACTGGTATTCCTAAAAAAAGACACCATAAAAATATCGGTAATAAAAACCGATAGAATTTTGGCCTTTTCGATTTGCCCGATATTCTCATGTTGAACAGTGTCATGTAATAAAAAACTAAACTAACATTCTATAGAAAGAAATTTATCATAAATATTTTAAAAAAATAATTCCTTAAAAATAAAATATAGATAAAAAATTGCGGGTTTATTTGATAGTGTTATCGCCTGTTTTCCTAAAAATAAAAATAAAATTTGTCAAAATTATTCCACCTAATATGATTAGTAGATTTATTCTATTTTGTTAAATTTTGTAACTTTTATTATTTTTAGATAGCGCGGCTAAAGCCTTGTTTTTTCTGCTTACGATAACTGTCGAACACCGCCGCGACGATACGAACAAAGGGGCGTCCTGCATCAGTCATCTCTATTCGGTTCTGCTGAAACTGGATCAATCCTTCTTCTTCCAGATGACTCAGTTCTCTTTTCTCATCTTCAAGAGATAGGCTTTTATCATAAGGCGTTAAATCAACCGCAAAATGACACATAAGGGCGCTAATGATTTCACCTCTAAGATGATCTTCTTGCGATATATCGATACCTCTAAAAGACGCTAAACCCTGTTCTTCAATAGCTCGGCTATAATTTTTAATATCGGCGATATTCTGGATATAGGCATCTGAAAAAGTCGAGATGGCCGATGCCCCTAAACCGATCAATACCGGCTCGTTATCGGTGGTATAACCTTGAAAGTTGCGGCGTAGCTTCTTTTCCCATGCAGCTACGGCCAATAAATCATCGGTTTTAGCGAAATGATCAATACCGATTGCTTGATATCCATTTTGTTGCAATATTTCGGCAATCAAAGCCGCCTGCTCAAAACGCTCTTTGGTTTGGGGCAGGGCGCTTTCATCAATCAATTTCTGATTGGCTTTCCTTTCTGGCAAATGGGCATAGCCAAAACAGGCAATTCTGTCAGGCGACAGGCGCAGCGTTTCTTGACAATTAAGACGTATCTCATCCAACCCTTGATGGGGCAGGCCATAGAGAAGGTCAAAATTAACCTGACTGATGCCCGCTTGTCGCAAGGCCAGAATAGCTTTTTCAACCTGCTCGATGGGTTGAACGCGGCCGATCGCTTTTTGAATATGCGGGTTAAAGTCTTGAACCCCAAGACTGGTGCGATTGATGCCAATATCAAAAAGATTTTGAGCGAATTCGGCATCCAGTAAACGCGGGTCAAGTTCCATCGCATGGATCATATCCTCAGCCGCATCAAAATAGCGTTGCAAGGCCTTCATTACCCTACGGATACCTTCAATTCCGATGATGGACGGGGTTCCACCACCCCAAGAGAGATGACCTATTTTTAGATGATTAGGTGCCAGATTACCGACAGTCTCTATCTCTTTAACCAGAGTATCAACATAGGCTGTAATGATTTCCTGACGGCGGACAACCTTGGTGTGACAACCACAATAATGGCAAAGCTGCTGACAAAAGGGGACATGAAGGTAAACCGATATTCGACTATCCGGCGCAATATTTTTGATTCGGATCGCATGCTCTTTGGGCGTCAGGTCATTACGAAAATCAGCCGCCGTCGGATAGGAAGTATAGCGAGGCACATTACGTCCGGCATAACGGTCAATAAAATTTTGTTTTAAAATTGTAGGCGGCTGGATTGTCATAAAGTCACACGGTTCCTTATTTCTTTTCTATCCAAACTCTTTGCAATAGTCTGTAACAAGATGACGGCGACGATATCGGATCTTCATCTCTTTTGGGTCGCGAAAAAATATTAACTTTAATCGAAAAAAATTGAGTCTGTTTTTACTCGGGACAAGACCACCTTTTTTTATCCAAAGAATATCCCTTTCATCTTCTTTCGAAAGCGAAAAATAAATACTGAAAACAACGGTTTTGACCACAAGATTCACGGGCTATCCTTCAAAAGAAGAAGCCCTTTTTTATCCTCTCTTAGGGCGTGGTTAAGGGTTGGCTTGGGCTTAACAAATTTTGTTTATGCACAACTTTGGGTTGACTTGGCGACAATAAAATATCACCAGAGGGGCAGACCGGTTACGGAAACGTTTCCGCTTTGATAGCTCAGACGGAGGGAAAGGCTTTGTCAGTGTTGCGGTATAATATCTGTAACAGCTCATTGATAAAGCCGGTCGCTCGCCTCGGGCAGTTTTGGATTGATCCTGCCCTGTCTTGTTTGGAATTGATGAGGCCGTTCATGACAACAGCCGGAAAAATTTTAAAACAGGCGTCTTCGGCTGCTTTAGGTCTCGGCTACGTTTCTACATCTGGTTCTGATTCCCGGTTTACCTTTTTCAAGGTGTCCCGTTCCTTTTTCCCCTTTTTGGAGGTTGGTTATGTCCTATAATCACTTAATCCAGAAACGGGCGTTTAGCTTTGTCCATCATGGTTGTTTATCGCTCATGATCGCGGCATGTTCTGATATTTTTCCTCTAAAAAAGATAAAAAGTCTTTTCGCTTCGGCAGAAGAGGTTCATCATGAACAAAAATTCGGCATTTTTAAAAATGCCTATAGCTAAATCCGGAACGACACTTTAGAGGTTTCTGGGTCATCCTGATTCAGACATAGTGTTTTGAATATATGGAGTAAGCAATGAGTTATACTGTCGGTACCTATTTAGCGGAGCGGCTTGTCCAGATTGGTCTCAAGCATCACTTCGCAGTCGCGGGCGACTACAACCTCGTCCTTCTTGACAACCTGCTTTTGAACAAAAACATGGAGCAGGTTTATTGCTGTAACGAACTGAACTGCGGTTTCAGTGCAGAAGGTTATGCTCGTGCCAAAGGCGCAGCAGCAGCCGTCGTTACCTACAGCGTCGGTGCGCTTTCCGCATTTGATGCTATCGGTGGCGCCTATGCAGAAAACCTTCCGGTTATCCTGATCTCCGGTGCTCCGAACAACAATGATCACGCTGCTGGTCACGTGTTGCATCACGCTCTTGGCAAAACCGACTATCACTATCAGTTGGAAATGGCCAAGAACATCACGGCCGCCGCTGAAGCGATTTACACCCCGGAAGAAGCTCCGGCTAAAATCGATCACGTGATTAAAACTGCTCTTCGTGAGAAGAAGCCGGTTTATCTCGAAATCGCTTGCAACATTGCTTCCATGCCCTGCGCCGCTCCTGGACCGGCAAGCGCATTGTTCAATGACGAAGCCAGCGACGAAGCTTCTTTGAATGCAGCGGTTGAAGAAACCCTGAAATTCATCGCCAACCGCGACAAAGTTGCCGTCCTCGTCGGCAGCAAGCTGCGCGCAGCTGGTGCTGAAGAAGCTGCTGTCAAATTTGCTGATGCTCTCGGTGGCGCAGTTGCTACCATGGCTGCTGCAAAAAGCTTCTTCCCAGAAGAAAACCCGCATTACATCGGCACCTCATGGGGTGAAGTCAGCTATCCGGGCGTTGAAAAGACGATGAAAGAAGCCGATGCGGTTATCGCTCTGGCTCCTGTCTTCAACGACTACTCCACCACTGGTTGGACGGATATTCCTGATCCTAAGAAACTGGTTCTCGCTGAACCGCGTTCTGTCGTCGTTAACGGCATTCGCTTCCCCAGCGTCCATCTGAAAGACTATCTGACCCGTTTGGCTCAGAAAGTTTCCAAGAAAACCGGTGCTTTGGACTTCTTCAAATCCCTCAATGCAGGTGAACTGAAGAAAGCCGCTCCGGCTGATCCGAGTGCTCCGTTGGTCAACGCAGAAATCGCCCGTCAGGTCGAAGCTCTTCTGACCCCGAACACGACGGTTATTGCTGAAACCGGTGACTCTTGGTTCAATGCTCAGCGCATGAAGCTCCCGAACGGTGCTCGCGTTGAATATGAAATGCAGTGGGGTCACATTGGTTGGTCTGTTCCTGCCGCCTTCGGTTATGCCGTCGGTGCTCCGGAACGTCGCAACATCCTCATGGTTGGTGATGGTTCCTTCCAGCTGACGGCTCAGGAAGTCGCTCAGATGGTTCGCCTGAAACTGCCGGTTATCATCTTCTTGATCAATAACTATGGTTACACCATTGAAGTTATGATCCATGATGGTCCGTACAACAACATCAAGAACTGGGATTATGCCGGTCTGATGGAAGTGTTCAACGGTAACGGTGGTTATGACAGCGGTGCTGGTAAAGGCCTGAAGGCTAAAACCGGTGGCGAACTGGCAGAAGCTATCAAGGTTGCTCTGGCAAACACCGACGGCCCAACCCTGATCGAATGCTTCATCGGTCGTGAAGACTGCACTGAAGAATTGGTCAAATGGGGTAAGCGCGTTGCTGCCGCCAACAGCCGTAAGCCTGTTAACAAGCTCCTCTAGTTTTTAAATAAACTTAGAGCTTAAGGCGAAAAGCCCGTCCGGTTTTACCGAGCGGGCTTTTTTTATCCAAGACGACTCAAATGATGGGGCAGGAGGCATAGCGCTTTTTTACGCGTTCCCTTTTTTCCTGATTTTCCCTCTCAACAAAAATGTCTTATTGAAACATAAATGACAGCTTTGTTTTTCTTTTCTATAAAATTGTTACAGAATCCCTTGCTAAGCAGGGCTGGCTCTTGACCGATAAAAAGAAAAGCCATAAAGACTTCTTCTTCGTAAGGGCTGAATTATTGAAGTCAGTGCCTTAACTATTTATTTTCTGATTACATCGAGGACAAGCATGGCGAATACGCCGCAGGCAAAAAAGCGCATCCGTCGTAACGACCGTCGCGCTGAAATTAACGGTAACCGCGTCAACCGCATTCGTACTTTCATTAAAAAAGTCGAATCTGCTATTGCTGCTGGTAACAAATCCGAAGCTGAAACCGCTTTAGCAAGCGCACAGCCGGAATTATTCCGTGGCGTTTCTAAAGGTGTTTTGCATAAAAACACGGCTTCACGGAAATTCTCTCGTTTGGCAAAAGGCGTCGCTGCGCTCGCTTAAACGTCAGGGAAAGGGATGCCATCGCTCTTCTTTAGAAAGATGGCATATTCCCTCTATTTCTGTTCCAAACCATTCCAGCCCTGCTTGATTTGTCGTAATCAGGTAAAATATATCCATTCGTCCTGAATGGATGTTTTTCTGTATCCGCTTTAAAAATCTGACACGACCGGATATGCTGGCCGTGAAGGCTTGCGGCTGCCAGAAATACTTTTCTTGAACGCGCCAATAGCTGCGATTAAAAACCGTCATTTCCAAGGGGTAGATTGGGTAATTTTCTCTGGCCTATGCCCGACAGCTATAATACAGGATTCCTGACAGAATTTCTGTGGCGGTTTATTCAAGTGATTGTATCTTATGAAGTGATTCATGTGCATATATCGAGTCAAGATATAA